>NZ_JAUBPO010000088.1:0-9821 GCF_036700785.1 Microcoleus sp. S28C3
CTTCCTTCTTCCTTCTTCCTTCTTCCTTCTTCCTTCTTCCTTCTTCCTTCTTCCTTCTTCCTTCTTCCTTCTTCCTTTTTCCTTCTTCTATAACTAACGGCTATGAATACCACAATTCAACAGCAAATTAAACCTCAAGACGTAAAAGTCAAAATCCTGCTTACTGGCGGACATCAGTGCACCGTCACCCTCAAATCCGACACACCTTTATTACACAGCCTTGTCAAAACATTAGTCGATCGCACTCAACAAACACCCGGTTTTTCCACCTTATTTCAAATCCCCATAGACGGAGGTCGTTCCGCCCTTTCTTTTCCCGGCGAAAATCTAGTCGGATTAGTCACCGAACCCCCAATTTACTTGCAGCAACTGCAACCGCAGCAGCCTGCAATTCCCGTAGAAATTCCCGCCGCAGAAATTCCCGTCCCTGCGCCACCTGTAAATGATGACTTAATATCTCGCTACGCCCAAATTGACAACTTTTTGACATCCGCAGAAAAGAACAAACTCATCAAATATGTTTTAGCAAAAGAGTCAGAATTTGTGAGTACCAGCACCTCAACTAATGCCGAAGATTATCGGCGTTCGATGGTACTCCACTCGTTCCCCGAATTTTCGGAACTGATGGTTAATCGCATCAAAGCAATTCTCCCCGACGTGCTGCGCAAATTAAATATTCTCTCATTTCCGCTTGGTGAAATAGAAGCTCAGTTAACCATGCACAACGACAACAACTTTTACAAACTTCACAACGACAGTGGCTCTCCAGATACCGCAACCAGATTTTTTACTTACGTTTACTATTTCAATCGAGAACCCAAAGCTTTTTCTGGAGGTGAATTGCTGATTTATGACAGCAAAATTGAGAACAATTTCTATGTTGCAGACGAGACATTCAGAACCGTTGAGCCTCGTAATAACAGCATCGTATTTTTTCTTAGTCGGTATATGCACGAAGTTTTGCGAGTTAGCTGTCCCTCGAAAGCTTTTGCTGATAGTCGCTTTACTATTAACGGCTGGGTGCGCAAAGCAAATTGAGGTAAGACGAAATTAGGGTTAATTCTCCTCGAAAAATAGGCGGTTGAAACCGCTACTATACAAACAAATTCAGCCCGCGCGGACTCAAGATTAAAGGGGGTAAATTAACTCAATAAACCCCTCGGGGCGGGTTTGTCAATAGCCTAAAAAAGTACAGATAGATGAAATAAACCCGCCCCAAACCCGCGATATCACTCCTGTGCTCCAGCACTTTTGAGCAATTTCACCACGCTGGAATAACGTTTGAACTCAGCCAGCATTAAAGCTGTATAATTTCCCGGATTTTTATGGTTTAGTTCTGCACCAGCAGCAATTAAAATTTTTACTGCCTCAGCATAACCCCGATGTGCGGCCCACATTAAAGCTGTTGCGCCCGAATCATCCAGCAAGTTGACATCTGCACCTTTTTCGACTAATAGTTGGACGATCGCAATATAACCGCGATCGCACGCCTTCATTAAAGCCGTTTTCCCCAAATCCGCCGGGACATTGGGATCTGCACCGCCGTCAAGCAAAGCCTTCACCGTCTCGGTATGTCCGTGAAACGCAGCCAGCGTCAAAGCAGTCTCCCCAAAGTTTTTAGCATTCAGAAACTCATCCGGATTTGAGTTTACTTTTTGCAGCAAAGCCGATACGATCGCACTATGGCCGTGAACAGCCGCCACCAGTAAAGGCGTATCGCCCAACCGATTTCTAGAACCGACACTAGCACCTCGGTTTAAGAGCAATTCCACGACATCTTCGCAGCCTTCAACCACGGCAAAATTCAAAGCAGTTTCATCATCTTTATCCTTAGCGTTGATATCGGCGCCAGCATCGAGTAAGATATGGGCGATCGGCAAATTTCCTCCAGCAGCAGCGGCCATCAAAGCCGTACCCCCATCTCCATTTTTCACATTCGCATTAGCACCCGCACCAAGCAAAGTTTGCACAACATCAGTATTGCCGGAATCCGCAGCCAAAGTTAAAGCAGTTTCGCCCTCTTTGTCGCGAATTTCGACATCAGCACCAGCAGCCAACAGCGCCTCGACAACAGCCAAATTTCCCGCTGTCGCAGCCAGCATCAAAGCAGTTTTGCTCTCTAGATTTTTAACATTAGCATCCGCCCCACAATTGAGCAAAATTCCCACAATTTCTGCGCTACCTTGACGGACACCTAAAAACAGCATAGAATTGTCAGCAACCGCACTCGCATCCACCAAAGCTTTAACAACAGCTAGATGACCGGATAAAGCAGCTATTTTTAGAGCCGAATCTCCATCTTTATCTCGGACATTTACATCAGCATTAGCATCAAGTAAAAGTCGCACAACATTGATATCACCTTTCAGAGAAGCCGCCATCAAAGCTGTACTTCCATCATCATTTTTAGCATTAACATCAGCACCCCCAGCTAACAACAGCCGTGCAGAATCAGGCTGTTTGTGAGCCGCCGCCAGCATCAAAGCCGTCAGCCCAAAACGCCTGCTCGCTTGATTGACATTAGCGCCATTGTTTAGTAAAATACGCACGATTTCCGTATAGCCCTTTTGGGTCGCAAACATCAAAGCCGTCGTCCCCTCAGAGTCTTTGGCATTAGCGTCAACTCCCTTAGCGAGTAAAGCTTGGACGTGAATAATGTTGCCGGTCTTGGCGGCTTGAATCAATACAGCGTCTTGTTTAGTGGCAGGCATAATAGTGTCTCATCCCGTATATTTTTACCGTCGCATGAGACGGCCTGACTGGTATGCTAAGTTTTATGAAGTATGTTTGCTAATCCTCAGAACACTATGAATCTCGAAATTCCTCAGTCAGTTAAAGTTTGGAGCCAATTCTTCCACCCAGTGTTAATGTGGGTACTGCTGGCCATCTCATTGTATGCTTTGTATCTCGGCCTTCAAATCCGACGTACCAGAAGCGCGGAAGGCGAAGTCAAAAAAGAGTTAATTAAGGGCAAATTCAACGTCAAGCACCACCAAATGGGTTCTTTGCTGCTAGCGTTGATGGTAACGGGGGCGATCGGCGGTATGGCTGTCACCTACATCAACAACGGCAAACTATTTGTCGGCTCCCACTTGCTAGCAGGATTGGGAATGACGGCAATAATTGCGATCGCAGCCTCGCTGACTCCTTTGATGCAAAAAGGCAATGATTTGGCTAGAAACACTCACATCTTTCTGAATATTGTGCTCTTGGGGCTGTTTGGCTGGCAAGCAGTAACAGGCGTGGAAATCGTGCAGAGAATTATCAGCAAAATGTGATAATTTGAGTAAGAAGTACAGATATTGGGTAGGGACACGGCACTGCCGTGTCCCTACATTTTTACGATCGAAAGGGTGTTATAATTTACGTATAAGTAAGCCAATTAGTCTTAATTCAACTTCTCTTAGCAAAGACAAGAAAACTAATATGCCTTCTTTAAAAATACATCGCCAATATCAATCCGGCATCGAAAAAATTATAGCCTTGGACAGCTCAGTGTTTGAGGCTATTTTGAGTGCGTTGAGAAAAACAGTCCCTGCGTTGCCTATTGATGATTTAGTCAGAAACGTAGAGTCAGAGGTAGAAAACACGAACCATGATGATTTAGTCAATATACTAGAGAGTATTATTGCTATATACGCTTTAAAGAAAACTTATGCTTGGACGGTGGAAGAACTAGCAGATGAGCTTATTGCCGCTGTTGATGAATTTGAAGAACTCTCTAACTTATCAACAGAAGAAAAACAGCGACTTTATGAAAAAAAGCTTAATAGCTTGTTGATGCCGAATAGCTTTTTAGAATCGGCATCAAAAGCCAAAGATTTTTTCAAAGTATATTTGTTGCCTTCAGGAATTCCTGCTGATGACTTCCCGATTAAAAGCAAGGTAGAACTCGAAGCAGAGTTTAAGAAGTTCGCCGAAGAATGGCGTGTCGAGACGGGGATGCTATCATTAGTTACACAGAAATCAATGCACCAGGCTTATCAGAGAATTATCGGCATGGGACAGCCAGTTATCCCCTTGATTTTGCGTGACCTAGAACAAAAGCCAGACCATTGGTTTTGGGCGTTGAGGGCAATTACTGGTGACAATCCGGTAAAACCCGAACAGCGCGGCCGGATGAAGCAAATGGCCCAAGCGTGGATACAATGGGGAAAAGAACACGGTTATGAGTGGTAAGCTAGAGTACCGAAAAATATTGAGATTTCCTAACTTAGAGCTTACTGAATATCAAGTAACAAGTCAAGAAACAGTAGATTATAATTGCTTTGCTTTTGCTGCTGGAGAAGAGGAATGCAGATGGGACCCGGTAGACCCTGATGGGTACTGGCCGGATGGTCTTTCAAGAGAGTTAACGCTGGAAGCTTTTATCCAAGCTTATCAAACTATTGGATATGAACCTTGCGAGAATCGTGACCTTGAACCGGGGTTTCAAAAAATAGCAATATACACCTATAACGGCCAGCCACAGCACGCAGCCAGACAAGAAGAGGATGGTAAGTGGAAAAGCAAGCTAGGGGATTGGGAAGATATCGAACATGAATTAGAAGGGTTAGAAAATCCTAACTATTATGGGGTGGTTCAACAAATATTAAAGCGAGCGACAATCCCGCTCAATATTTCTTAGACGGCAATTCAACTTTTGAAGAGTACAGTCCGGAACGCACACACTCTATTTGTTAGCCTTAGCTATTTTTTATCTGTTTTAATAGCCAAGCTTCCCTTTGGATGATATAATAGACTAAAGTTAAATTTGGCGAACAAATTATAAGATTAATTAGGGATTTTTTTAAAATCGAAAGAAGGAAAGCCATGCTAGAAAACCTGATCAAATACTTTGTCTACGCAACAAAAGGCTATATTACAAAAACGCAGTTAATCAAGTTTTTGTATTTGGCAGATCTTTATGCGGTCAAATGGACAGACAAGCAGCTTACTGATTTAGATTGGCGTTATTATTACTATGGGCCTTGGAATGAAGGCATAGAGGCTGTTTTAAATCAAATGAATGGCAAAGAGATTGTTCAAGAATCTCAGGGAGAAAGTATATTCATCAGACTTGGTGAGGGAGCTGGTAATGTGGATGATTTAAAGTTACCTTTAGGTCTGAAGCTCATGCTTGACAACATCAGGAGAGAATGGGCGGGTGCAGGAGAGGATAAACTGAATCAGTTACTAGAATATGTCTATAGCACTGCTCCCATGCTTGAGGTTAAATATAGCCACGAACCAGAGGAACAGGTGAGACTTAATCTCTACAAAGAAAGAGAAAAGTTAATGAGTGAATTGGGGTGAGCGAGTGGCTGGACAAAAACCGCGTCAAGGTTGGATTTATTTTATCAATCCCTATAGAGTATCTCTTCGTTGCAAACTCGGTCATCATCATATTTATGAGATAAATGAACCAGGGGAGATTGAGTGCAAGACAATTTCTTGCACTCAGGTGATTAATTCGAGTCGGGTTTTTCGGGGAGAGCATCCTTATATCGTTTGGACAAGTGACCAATTTCAAGAGGACTCTAAATACATCCAAACTTTGACGCTGATTCCGTTGACTTCACAAGAAACCTATAAAGGTTTGCCAACTGTATATCCAATTAATTCTACAAGCACAAATGGTCTTTCTTATAATTCCTTCGCTCTAGTGCATCAGATATGTACTGTTGATGCTAACTGTTTTAAAGATTCGCAAGGGGATTGGCTTAAGCGAGTTGGACAACTGGATAAAGCAGATAAGGAAGCTATAGAGGAACGTTTAAAGTATTTTTTAAATCTTGGGGATAATCTGGGTGAAGATTGGTTTATTAAAAATGCGTCTATAGAACTTTTGCAGAAAGTGTTTAATTCTCTAGCGGATGAAACCACAAAAAGTATGGCTATAGAAAAACTGATCGACGATTTGCGATCGTAGTCAATGAGTAGTAATTGATGGTAGAGGTCAAGAAGGTTTTTGCAGTGGACTTGAACACTCTCGCTATATCCTGTTAACCTTCTCGATCGCCCAAACGGCATCTTAGCCACATCTAACAAAAATTAAAAAAGGCGGCACCCAGATTTGAACTGGGGGTGGAGGTTTTGCAGACCTCTGCCTTACCACTTGGCTATGCCGCCGTCACGTCTGAAATTTGACGTTTTCTTATAGTACACCAAATCTCGAAAATTTTAACATCCCTGTCAAAAATTTCGTGAAGCGCAGCTATCCCGATCGCGCGTGGGTTCCCGAAGGGTAGGGAATCGCCCTTTTTTCCCATATCCCCAAAACCCTTGTGGGAAGGTACTCTAGAACTATAGCAACGACCCGCAACACCAGCCATGACACCAGTTTCTCCCCTACTCGTCGCCCAAATCACCGACACTCACTTGTTTGCAGAGTTTGATCGAGAATGGAAAGGCCTCTCAACAGCCCGCACCCTCCAAGCAGTTCTCGATCGCTTGCAACAGATACAGTCGCCGCCCGACTTACTCCTACTCACAGGCGACTTGTCCCAAGACGAAACACCAGAATCCTACCAGCGCCTAGTCTCCCTCATCGCCCCCCTCGGAATACCCGCCTACTGGATACCTGGGAACCACGACAACATCCCAGTCATGGCAGAAATCTTAAATCAGTCGCCTCTTTCCCCAGAAAAATCATGGATGCTAGGAAACTGGCAATTTCTATTACTTTCGAGTGTGGAAGCGGGATGCGACGGCGGGCGGCTTTCCCCAGAAAGCTTGCATTGGCTCGACTCTCAACTGCAACAAACGGGCGATCGACCTGTTATCATTGCCTTGCACCATCATCCTTTGCCGATCGACTCTGAAATAATGGATGGAATGATGCTGCACAATGCCGATGAATTTTTAGCAATTGTCGATCGATATCCTCAAATCAAAATCGTTCTTTGTGGCCACATTCACCAAGAATTTCAACAACAGCGGGGCTCAGTTACCTACTTGGGGACACCCAGCACCTGCATCCAACTTTTACCGAAAAGTCATCCGATTATCCTTGACCAAATCCCCCCGGGATTTAGATTGCTTGAATTGGCGATCGACGGTACTTGGAACACCAGAGTTGAGCGAGTTGCTGCACAATTGCCACCAGATTAATATTTTGCTGTCTGGATAAAGTAATTAAATTAATATCAAATTTACATTTTGTTGTCAATACATCAAGAGATAGATTTTTTTTAGCAGCCCCATCTTTTATGATATTTATTAACCATAGATTGCAGACATACGTAAACTAGCGAGCTACGAACACAAATGTCGATCGCAATTTGACAAAATAGGAAAAACTAAATTTATGTCTGAACTAAATGGCGTGATGATGCAGTATTTCCACTGGTACAGCCCCGACGACGGCAGCCTGTGGAATCAGCTAGCGAAATCTGCAAAAGATTTAGCCAAAAAAGGCGTTACATCCCTGTGGTTGCCGCCAGCCTATAAAGGAACCGGCGGCGGTATGGATGTAGGTTACGGCGTCTACGACTTATTCGATTTAGGCGAGTTCGACCAAAAAGGGTCGGTACGCACAAAATACGGCACAAAAGATGAGTATTTGGCCGCCATTAAAGCTGCACAAGATGCTGGAATTCGGATTTATGCCGATGTTGTTTTCAACCACAAATTAGGTGCCGATGCAGAAGAAGAATCCGAAGCTACACCCTTCAATCCCGACAACCGGAATGACACTGTAGGCGAATATCAAAAAATCAAAGCTTGGACGCATTTTACCTTCCCCGGACGCGACAAAAAATATTCCAGCATGGAGTGGCATTGGTGGCATTTTGACGCCATTGATTACAACGTTTACGACACAGAAACCCATGCCGTTTACCTGCTCAAAGGTAAAGAATTCGATCGAGGAGTAGACTTAGAAAAAGGCAATTTTGACTACCTCATGGGTTGCGATTTAGATATGGACAACCCAGAAGTCACCGGGGAATTAAAATACTGGGGTGAGTGGTATGTCGATACAACAAACGTTGACGGCTTTCGCTTCGATGCCGTCAAACACGTTAAAGCAGAATTTTTCCAAGAATGGTTGGAACACGTCCGCCACTATGCCCAACGCGACCTATTTGCCGTAGGCGAATATTGGTCTTACGAAGTGGAAGCTTTGCACAGCTTCATCCAAGCAACCGACGGTAAAGTCACCTTATTTGACGCACCCCTCCACTACAACTTCCACGCTGCTAGCAAGGCCGGCAATAGCTACGACTTGCGAACAATTTTTGATAACACCCTCGTCCAACAGCAACCAGCCCTCGCCGTTACCTTGGTTGACAACCATGATTCTCAACCATTACAATCCCTAGAATCTGTTGTCGAGGCTTGGTTTAAACCTCTTGCCTACGCTTTAATCTTGCTGCGAAGCGAAGGATATCCGTGCATTTTTTACCCGGACTATTACGGCGATAACTATAAGGATACAGCAAACGATGGCAACGAATACGAGATTTGGTTAGACAAACATCAGTTTCTTCTCGATAAATTCTTGTTAGCGCGCCAAACTTATTCCTACGGCAATCAGTACGATTACTTCGACCACGCCAATACCATTGGCTGGACGCGACTCGGAACTGAAGAACATCCGGGCGGCATGGCTGTGGTACTCAGTAACGGAGACGAGGGCACCAAGTTTATGGAAGTCGGACAACCGAATCGAACTTATATTGACATCACCGAACACATCAAAGAACCAATCACAACTAATGACGATGGTTGGGGTGATTTTCGGTGTAACGCCGGTTCTGTTTCGGTCTGGGTGCCGCAGCAGTAAGGACTGCGTTAAAATTGACGTACTCCTCTGCCTAAAGTAGGGTGCGCAGTGCGCACCTTACCGCTATAATAAGTACCTTAAACCACTTTTTACTTTCATAATTTTGATCGCGGAAACTTGTGTGTAGTGAGGAGTAAATTCCTCTATCTAGTATTATTTTTATGCTCTGCGATCGCCCAAAAAAATATTTATCTAAAAAAATATGAAACTTTCAGAAAAAGTTGCAGTAATTACCGGCGGTGGGTCGGGAATTGGTCATGCAGCAGCAATTTTAATGGCCAAGGAAGGCGCAAAAGTTGCTATTATCGATCACATTTTGGAAACGGGGCAAGAAACCGTCCGCCAGTTGGTCAATGAAGGAGGCTGCGGGCTGGCTATTGCCGCAGATGTTGGGGATTCTCAGCAAATGCAACAGGCATTTCAAACAATTTTTGACGAATATCAAAGAATTGATATTGTCTTTGCAAATGCGGGTATTAACGGTGTATGGTCGCCGATAGAGGAGATAGAACCCGAGGAGTGGGATCGGACAATTAACACCAACCTCAGAGGAACATTTTTGACTGTTAAGTATGCTGTTCCTCATCTGAAAAAACAAGGAGGTTCGATTGTCATTACATCATCAATTAATGGCACCAGAAGTTTCAGGAAAGTTGGCGCCACCGCCTACGCTTGTAGTAAAGCAGCCCAAGTAGCCTTTGCAAAAATGCTAGCGCTAGAACTTGCTCCCAGCCAAATCAGAGTCAATGTTATCTGTCCGGGTGGGGTGCTGACTGCGATTGAGGAAAGTACCACTAAGCGAAATCTCGATCGCATTCCAGTCGCGCCTGATTCCATTCAAGACATGATTCCTTTGACTGATAATACCGCCGGTTCTAGCGAAGAAATCGCCCAATTAGTGTTCTTTCTGGTATCAGATGCCTCCAGCTTTACCACAGGTACTGAAGTCTGGATTGATGGAGGTGGTTCTTTGATTTAAAATCTCTATAGCAGCAATTTAAAACATCTTGTTACCAATTAGCCATTACCAATAATTAATGATTGATAATCAAGC
>NZ_JAUBPO010000088.1:9921-22921 GCF_036700785.1 Microcoleus sp. S28C3
AATTTGGTCACAAGCCCCCGGATTTATCAGTAGGCTCAATTCTTCAATCTAAAATCTAAAATCTAAAATCTAAAATCTAAAATCGATTGACTCTCCATTTACCCATAATTAATGACTGACAATCAAGCAATTTGGTCACAAGCCCCCGGATTTATCAGTAGGCTCAATTCTTCAATCTAAAATCTAAAATCTAAAATCTAAAATCGATTGACTCTCCAGTTTTTTACAGCCGTTTGCAATGTCTGTGGCAGCCACTTATCGTACTGAGGATAAACAGGCAAACGCTTTACGAGTTGCCATCCCGCTGCTGCTAAAATTTCTGTTAAAGTTTGGTGTTGCAAGTGAGGATAATCGGGATTAACTTCATCCAGCGGCCCGATTCCTCCTAAATCTCTAGCACCAGCTTCTAAACAAGCAAGTAATATGTCTGGCTGTGCAACTAAATTCGGCGGAATTTGTAGCCTGATTTCATCAGGTAAAATGCTGCGGGCGATCGCAATTACTTCCGGCATTTTTGTAGCATCAAAAACTTCACCGTCCCAACTTTGCTGATTTCCAGGACTGTGCGGCTGGAGGATAACTTCTTGAATGTGATTGTAACGCGAATGAATCCGGGCGATCGCCTCTAAAGTCTCCACCCAATCGCCCTCACTTTCCCCAATTCCCAGCAGCAAACCAGTTGTAAACGGAATCTTTAATTTCCCAGCCCATTCTAACTGTTGCAGCCGCAGCGCCGGCACTTTACTCGGTGCGTGTCGGTGTACCGTTTGTAACAAATCAGGGGCAAGTTGTTCTAGCATCAGCCCCATCGATACATTCACCTCTTTTAACTGTGCCATCTCCTCAAAGCTGAGCGGCCCCACATTAGTATGCGGCAAAAATCCCAGAGCAAGTGCCAGTTCACACAAATCGTAAATCCGCTGCAACCAAGCTTTTCGCCGTTTACTTTGAGGATGTACCTCGCCGCTGAGGATGAGAATTTCAATTACACCTTGAGTTTGCAGGAAGTTGAGCTGTTTTTCGGCTTCTGGTAGCGTCAGCCAAGGACTTTGCAGGGGTTCTGCCCGAAAATTGCAATAGGTGCAGCGGTTAAAACACTCGTAAGTGGGAACCAGAGTATAAGCAGGGCTGTAGGTGACTGTGCGGGACATTTCTTGGGATTTTTATCGATCGGACTTGTGCAACAACATATATCTGTGCAGTGCGAGTTTTGCGATCGTCAACCGCAACCCTTCATCTATCTTAACAAGGACGCCTGTCCCGAATCTCGTTGCCGAGGTAGATTATGAGTATTCTTCATTTGTGGGCGATCGTCCACAAATTCCGCCTTCTGCTTTTAAACTCCCGATACAGCAAGGCTTCTGGCTTGGAATAAGCATAATTTATCTTAAGTATAAGAAAATTTGTGCTTAGAAGGCCTTTACAAACAGAAATAAAAGCTTTATCTTTATTTACATGGCGGAACACAAAGCCGTCACGAACATTGAAAACCAAATAAAGCAATCATAAAACCATGACCACAACCTTACAGCAGCGCGAAAGCGCCAACCTGTGGGATCAGTTTTGCAACTGGGTCACCAGCACCGAAAACCGCATTTATGTAGGTTGGTTCGGCGTCTTGATGATTCCCACCTTGCTCAGCGCCACAATTTGCTACATCATCGCCTTCATCGCTGCCCCTCCAGTGGACATCGACGGCATCCGCGAACCAGTAGCAGGTTCCTTGATGTACGGCAACAACATCATCACAGGTGCAGTTGTTCCTTCATCCAACGCCATCGGCTTGCACTTCTACCCAATCTGGGAAGCAGCTTCCCTCGATGAGTGGTTGTACAACGGCGGCCCCTACCAATTGGTAGTATTTCACTTCCTGATCGGCATTTTCTGCTACATGGGTCGTGAATGGGAACTGTCTTACCGCTTAGGTATGCGTCCTTGGATCTGCGTCGCTTACTCTGCACCAGTTGCAGCAGCCACCGCAGTATTCTTGATCTACCCCATCGGACAAGGCAGCTTCTCTGACGGTATGCCCTTGGGTATCTCCGGCACATTCAACTTCATGATCGTGTTCCAAGCCGAGCACAACATCCTGATGCACCCCTTCCACATGTTGGGAGTAGCTGGTGTCTTCGGTGGTAGCTTGTTCTCAGCCATGCACGGTTCTCTCGTTACCTCTTCTTTGGTTCGCGAAACAACCGAAACCGAATCCTTGAACTACGGTTACAAATTCGGTCAAGAAGAAGAAACCTACAACATCGTCGCAGCCCACGGCTACTTCGGTCGTTTGATTTTCCAATACGCTTCCTTCAACAACAGCCGTTCCTTGCACTTCTTGTTAGGTGCATGGCCAGTAGTCGGCATCTGGTTTACCGCTTTGGGTATCTCCACGATGGCTTTCAACTTGAACGGTTTCAACTTCAACCAATCGATTATCGACTCTCAAGGTCGTGTCATCAACACTTGGGCTGATGTCATCAACCGCGCTAACTTGGGTATGGAAGTAATGCACGAGCGCAACGCTCACAACTTCCCTCTCGACTTGGCTGCTGGTGAGACAACTCCCGTAGCAATGGTTGCTCCTTCTATCAACGGCTAAGTTTTAGCTTGAGATTACAAAAAGCGCTCCTAGAAATAGGGGCGCTTTTTGTTTGGGGAAAAATAATTTTATCGACATCCTTTTTCCTTCTTCCTTCTATCCGTTACCCCCGTTACCCACATTACATCCATCCGTTGCCTTCCTTCTTCCTTTTTCTTTCTTCTTTCTTCCTTCATCCTTTAATTTTTTATGATTACTATAGAATATGGCCACTAAGCCGATCGAGAGACTGTGACATACTCCCACACTAAATCTCATATTATGGTCTAGGATTCCAATAGTCGGATTCAGAAAATGTTGAGCTTGCCATAAAGTGTTCGCTAGCAGCAATGCAATTGTGTCAATTCCAGAATCTAACCATAGACAAATGTAGCTGATCGGAGTCGCTCCTCACCGTCCCAAGCGCTCTATCTCTAAGGAGGATTTGTATTATGAAAGATGGACAAGAAGTACGCCGCGTCTCCACAGCAGTGATTGCCGGTGTTTGCGGGTTAGCTTTAGTGGCAGGAGGGGGAATTGCCTGGTGGACGGCGAACCGTTCGCCAACCCCTGCAGACACGCACTCTTCCGCTCCGACTACCGCTCCGGCGCTGTCCCCAAGTCCTGCGGAATCCCCTGCTGTAATTATCCCGGTACCCCCTCCAAATCCTGTCCAAGCGCCTACAGCTCAGACGCCTACCGCTCAGACGCCTACAGCTCAGACGCCTACAGCTCAGACGCCTACCGCTCAGACGCCTAACGCTCTGGTATCAAAGTTGCCTCAGCTCAAGCCTTTGCCGCAGCCGGCAGCCCAGACAGTGCAAGTCTACTGGGTTAAAGATGCCAGTGGCAAATTTGAGGGAGTTCCTACGAAAGTAGCTGTCAAACAAGCGGACAAGCCTGATGCAACTTTACAAGCTGCTTTTAACAGTTTGTTGGCCGGGCCCAAGGATGCAAATGTTTCTAGCGAAATTCCTAATGGGACAAAACTCCGGGGTTTGAGTGTCAAGAATGACGGAGTTTATGTCGATTTGTCGGCAGAATTTACTTCGGGGGGAGGTAGCAATTCAATGACTGGCCGATTAGGGCAAGTTATCTATACGGCTACGAGTTTACAACCGAATACCAAGGTTTGGATTTCGGTGGAAGGCAAGCCTTTAGAACTTTTGGGTGGCGAAGGTTTGGAGGTGGCTCAGCCGAGTACCCGCCAAAGTTTTGACAAAAATTTTCCCCTTTAGTAATTATGAGTCATTAGTGAGAAGTCATTAGTTAGGAGTCATTAGTCATCGGTCTGAAGACAGAGAGTAGGGATTGATAACTGATGACTGATGACTGATGACTGATGACTGGCGACTAATTTTCAGT
Source organism: Microcoleus sp. S28C3 (assembly GCF_036700785.1). NCBI lineage: Bacteria > Bacillati > Cyanobacteriota > Cyanophyceae > Oscillatoriales > Microcoleaceae > Microcoleus > Microcoleus sp. S28C3. The sequence continues at coordinate 13,862 of NZ_JAUBPO010000088.1, forward strand.
GCTTGGTAGTCAGGCTAAATGCGCGAAAGTGTAGGGCTTGCTGTTCGATCCGGCTGGCAAGCCGATCGCACACCATATTACACAGCTCGAAAATTAACTCGTCCTGCACCTTATAATAGGCTGAAGTCCCTTCACTCCGGCGAGTAAGGATACCAGCTTGGAGCATGAGTTTTAGGTGCTTAGAAACATTGGCTTGACTCGTTTGAGTAGCTTCCACCAACTCTTGCACGCATTTTTCGCCGTCGCGAAGCAAGTTCAAAATTCGTAAACGCATTGGCTCGCTCAAAATACTGAAATACTCAGCAACTTGTTGCACAACCTCTTGCGGGACAGGCTGGGATGACTTCATCAAACTCACCGGAGAGAAGTGATCTGGAACTATTAGCATTTATTCCATAACAATAAAGTAATCTTTTAATCCGGATTAATTCGCATCAAAACTTGACCGTATTCCACAGGTTCCCCATTTTGAACTAAAATTTCCATCACTTGACCGGACACTTCATCAGCATCGATCTCGTTCATCAGCTTCATCGCTTCGATAATACAAACTGTCTGGCTGACCTTGATGCGATCGCCCACATTGACAAAAGGCGGCTCGTCGGGAGCAGCAGCGCGATAAAAGGTTCCTACCATCGGCGAGATAATTGGCACCCATTTCGTATCGACAGGAGCAGTCACGGCAGCAGGCACGGCGACTGGTGTGGCGGCAGGGGCCTCAGCCAGAGCTGCTCCTACATTTTGGTCAACAGCAGGAGGTGAGGCTAAGGTGGGGCTAGCAACAGTGCCCAACGCGCTCGGAGCGACTGTCGCCACGGCAGCAGGGAGCGCAGCAGCGGTGCCTGGTGAACTTGCCAGAATGCCTTTGCGCACTGTCAGTTCAAGATCCCCACTTTTTAAGGTCAGTTCCGAAATGCCTGTTTTGTCTAATACAGTTAGGAGTTCGCAAAGCTGGTTTAAGTCTAGTTGCACAGCAGATTCAAGGGTAATTGAGAATTGAAAATTGAAAATTGAAAATTGAAAATTAGGAATCCGGCGACGCTAGGAGAATTCACCGAGTTTGGAGGGCAAAGGGATAGTTTTTAAGCTGTGAGCGATGAGTGTTGAATTTTGACTTCTTTAACTCATAACTCAGAACTAAAAACTAAAAACTCCCTTTTCCTCCGTCGTTTCTACTCTCGGCCGAGGTACTTGTCTTCACGAGTATCAATCCGAATCCGTTCTCCAATGGAAATAAATAGAGGCACCATAACCTGAGCTCCGGTGGAGACGATGGCGGGTTTGCTGCCGCCGGTGGCAGTATCTCCTTTGACTCCCGGATCGGTTTGCAGCACTTCCAAGACAACAGAGTTGGGCAGTTCCACTTCCAGGATTTGGTCGTTCCAGCGAAGGATGTTGACTTCCATCCCTTCACTGAGGTACTTGACACGATCGCCTATTTGCTTGGCACTGAGGCGACTTTCCTCGTAAGTTTCCATATCCATAAAGACGAACTGGTCGCCCTCTTTATAGGTATGCTGCATCGCGCTCTTTTCCAAGTTGGCTTGAGGCATAGTCTCGCCTGCCCGGAAGGTTTGTTCTACTACGTTTCCGGTTTGGACGTTTTTTAATTTTGTCCGCACGAAAGCCGAGCCTTTTCCTGGCTTGACGTGGAGGAATTCGATAACCCGCCACACGCCGTTATTCCATTCAATTGAAACACCTGGTCGAAAGTCGTTACTGGAGATCATATAAATTTTTGCGGGCAATCCCGTCGCCTTGCCGGCACGGGGGAACTACAGTCAGTCGATTTTAGATTTTAGATTTTAGATTTTAGATTTACTCCACAGATAAATTTGGGAGATTGAACCTTGGTCTAAAATTTTGATCTCTCCACGACAGGAGTCTGGGGATTGTATCCGTTTTTGAGCGGCTCAAGTTAAAGCCGCAGTCTAGCTAACGGCATCCAAAAGCAATTGGCATTTTATTTTACCGTTCAAAGGGAGCAAGTGCTGTACAGAAAGCTAAAAAGCTCTCAAGGGAAGGAAGTTCGGCAACGAGCAGTGTACGGCAAACGGATAGAAGGCCGACAGCGCTGTGGGAAGATAATAGAGGCAATAAAAGTTAAAGTTATGTTGCATTGGCCTAATTTCTCGATCGATACGTGCAAGCGCTGGGTCAAAACCCTCGCTTTAGCACTCCTGCTGTTCACTCTCGGACTGAGTTTCAGTGCAGTCTCCCATGCCAAACGCCCCAGCAGCAGTATGCCTGCTGGGAATGCGATTACCGACGGCCGGGCGCTGCTGCGCTTCGCTTTACCTATTGACAATCAGACTGTGCGAGATTTGCAAATCAGTCTCGAAGACATTGGCAACCACATACGGTCTAAACGTTGGGGGCCCATTAGCAGCGATGTCAGCAAGGCTTCCAGGATTCTCAACCTTCGGGAATCTGACATTTTAGCGAGTATTCCCGAAGCCAAAAAGCCGGAAGCTGAGGTGCTACTTGCACAAGTCAAGGAGGGAATTGCTCAACTGGAAAAGGCTGTTGAGGCTAAAGACAAGGAAAAAGTGATTGACTTGAAACCCACAATCCTGGGTTCGGTAGGCGAAATCGAAGAGTTGATGGTGACAAAGTTTCCGTTTGAAGTGCCGGCCAAGTATGCTAATCTGCCTCAACTCAAAGGGCGCGCTACTGTGGCCGTACAAACTGAAAAAGGGGAAATTACTGTAGTGGTTGACGGCTACAGCGCGCCGGTTACGGCTGGTAATTTTGTGGATTTAGTCGATCGAGGTTTTTATGACGGTTTGCCGTTTATTCGATCGGAAGAATCCTACGTTTTGCAAACCGGAGACCCCGAAGGCAAGGAAGAGGGCTTTATTGACCCAGGTACTGGCAAATACCGGAATGTTCCGCTGGAAGTGCTCGTCAGGGACGAAAAGGAACCTGTTTACGGGATTACTCTAGAAGATGCGGGGCGCTATCGCGACGAGCCTGTTTTGCCTTTTTCTGCTTTCGGTACTGTGGCCTTGGCCCGCTCTGAAGCTGAACCCGACAGTGGTTCTTCTCAGTTTTTCTTTTTCTTGTTTGAACCTGAACTCACGCCCGCTGGCCTGAATCTGTTGGACGGCCGATATGCTGTTTTTGGTTACATGATTGAAGGAAAAGAAGTTTTGGAGAAACTGAAGCAGGGAGACAAGATTGTATCTGCTAAGGTAGTTAAAGGAATCGAAAATTTGGTGCGACCTCAAGTTTAATTAATGACAGCGATTGAAATCGCTGCTTGTCAAAAGTGAAGGCGATTGAAATCGCTTCTGCACACACAAAGCCCGCCTGCGCGGGCTAAAAAATCAATAGTGACAGCCCTTGAAATCTTTTCTAAATAAAGGTGAAGGCGATTGAAATCGCTTCTGCACACACAAAAGCCGCTGAGGCGGGCTGGAAGAAGAGATAATTTTTATAGTTTCGTTATTGAAATCAGGAATTTAATCGAGAGTATGGCAATTTTAGAATTTTTATTGGTAATTGGTTTGGGGGGGTTCGCAGGATTGTTGATTGTAAAAAATGTGAATGAAAACAAGCAAAAACAGCGATTAGATGAGGCTTTTTATCAGTTGTTGGAAAATCAAAACAGTCAGGTTTCGCTGATTCAACTAGCCGCTAATGCTAGGGTTGAGGCAGAAGTTGCTCAGCAGTATTTAACTCGGCAAGTTAAGATTTTTTCGGCGGTTTTAGAGGTAGATGATGAAGGGGATACTTTTTATAGGTTTCCTAGGTTGCGCTTGCCGCCGAGTTCGGGTAAGGAATGGTAAGAAAGTGCGATCGACTAATTCAAATTTATGCAAGTTAAAGATATCGGTGAACAAGGCCTTTTAAGAATATTGCAAAAATTCTGCCCCGCAGAGATAGTGGGTGATGATTGCGCTGTCATGGCTACAAATCCCAACCAATCTCTTGCTATCACTACAGATATGTTGGTGGATGGAGTGCATTTTAGCGATCGCACTACGGGGCCTTATTACGCAGGATGGCGCGCCGCAGCGGCAAATTTGTCGGATCTGGCGGCTATGGGAGCAAGGCCTCTGGCGGTGACTGTAGCCCTTGCTGTGGCGGCAGATACGGCTGTGGAGTGGGTTGAAGAGTTTTATCGAGGGATGACGGCTTGCTTGCAAGAATATCATACGCCGATCGTCGGTGGCGATGTTGTGCGATCGCCCGTGGTGACGGTGGCGATTACGGCTTTCGGACAAGTTGAGCGCGATCGTACCATTCGTCGGTCAAATGCGCGATCGGGCTGGGCGATTGTGGCTACCGGCGTTCACGGAGCATCGCGCGCGGGATTAGAATTGCTGTTAAATCCAGAATTGGGGCAAAATCTTACAGAAGTCGATCGAGCTTCCTTAATTCTCGCTCACCAACGCCCTAAACCGAGACTGGATGTTTTGCCGGTTGTTTGGGAAATATTAGGTTCCGAAGGCGCGATGGAACCCCCCCTCAGTCCCCCCCTTACCAAGGGGGGGAAGCAAGATTTCAATTCTCCCCCCCTTAGTAAGGGGGGGCTGGGGGGGGTTCAATCCCCAATTGCAATCGCCGGAATGGACAGCAGCGACGGTTTAGCTGATGCGATTATTCAAATTTGTCGGGCTAGCGGTGTTGGCGCAAAAGTCGATCGCACAAAAATACCAATTCCCGATATTTTCAGCGAAATAGTATCAACCGAAAAAGCTTTAGATTGGGCATTATACGGCGGAGAAGACTTCGAGTTAGTGCTGTTTTTGCCGATCGCAAATGCTCAGTTATTAGTAGAACAAATTGCTGATGGTGCTGCGATTGTGGGAATCGCTACGGATAGCACAGATATCTGGTTAACTGATAGCAGCGGTATTTACCCTGATATTGTATTAAAGCTCGATCGAGGATTTCAACACTTCTGAATTATCTTGCTTGTCTGCGGAGGCAGACTTTGTTTGTGTAGCCGCGGTTTCAACCGCCGGGTTCCTGATTCGACAGTTCTTCCACCTCCAGCAAAGTATGATTAACTGGTGGACTTTGGGAATCGGGTAATTGTGAAACTGATTTACGACCAAGCAATCTCAATCTACCATTAATTTTCCATGTCCCATTAATCAAACCAACAACTCCAGCAACAATTACCACAGCCAGGAGACTCCACAACAGGCTAGCTATAGCAGGATGAATGCGATCGCCCGCTTGAGGTATTCTGATAACTAGCGGTGTCTGAACATAAGCAGAAACAGCAGAAACCACTATCCCTCCAGCCCCTAAGCCAGCACCTAATATTTGAATAGTTTTTTCCAAAGAGCGATCGCTTTCTGTTTGTTCGATTTCTACAATGCCTCCCACTAAATCTACCGCAATCTTAATCAAATCAGTGCCATGTTTAAAATAGCCTAAATCGCCCTTAATTTGTTCTTGAAAATACCGACAACTTCTATCAACAAAAAACTTAAATGTTGTCAATTCATCAGTTGGTAGCTGCCATTTATCCCCAATTTGAAACAACTTTTCTTGATAATTATAAACCTGAATACTAATCGTGTTATTGAAATCTTCTAAATATTCCAATGCTCTTTCATAATTCAAACTTTCTCGAAGTAACTCTTTTAGTTTTACTTTCAGATCCTTTAAAGATTCATCTATATTAACACTTGGCCCCGAATTAACCTCGGTTGGCAATCCAATCCGAGTCACTTTTGTGATTTTTGTTTCCAAGCTTTCGATTATTTGCTCAATTTCTAAATATCGTTTCTTAAGTAGAGCGTAATTTCTGCGACTATCAATAAAAGCTTTAGTGATTTTATGGCGGTGATAAAATAGCTCAAACAAAGGTTGAACAATCTTGGCTAATTTCCCCTCAATGTCATCATCAACGAGATAAACAAACACCTGTATTTCTTTTTTGGGAGAACTATACTCAAAAATCGGAGAATCGAATAACTCATCAGCATGGTAAAAAGGTGGACGCACAGATACTTCTGGGAAGAGATGCTTTAAACATTCATCTGCAACTTGGCGGAAGTCATTTTTACTTGGCTGTGGATAAGTTTTTGATTTGTAAGTAATCAAAATGGTTTGTCCTAGCCAATTTTCATGACTATCAGCAACTAGGAGATTATTAACACTAAATTGTGTTAGTGCTGCTGAGATTTCTAGGTCTTTGTTTTCCTCCGTTTCTGGGCTGCCAATTCTCCCTACAATGCCTTCACTATCATCAAGACGGCAAAATCTTAAGGAACCATTGATTTGATGATTTGAATGCGTGAATTTCTCGGCTCTCGTGAGGGGATAACTGAGGTTGGCTTGAGAAAAAACTTTGCTTTTGTCGGGGCTAAAATGTTGCCAGAAGTTATTTGCCCAAGTCCAGATTGAGTTAGCTTCGGTTTTGCTTTCGCTGCTGAGTTGGTAGCTGTAGATATAGATTTGGGGATGGTCAATTTTTAGCATCTGGTGCGGGGGGATTTGAGCCTTGATCAAGGCGTTTTTTCAAGTTTGCTTCTAGCTTTTTGATATCAGGATAGGTATTCGTGAGTGTGTCATAGCCCGGTGTGACTTCCGGTTCTGCATCATCGAGATTTTTGCGAGTCAAATTGGCAATATCCTTTGCCACTTCGGGAAAATCTTGATAGACTTTATTAATAGCTTCTTTAACTACTTTATTAGTAGCATCAGACTCAGCTATCGGCAAAATAGTCTTGAGTAATTCTTCAATAAATGGCGGAGTCAGAATCTCTGGGGCTTCGGTAATCGCGTTATAGATTTCCGACAAAATCAGGTTTTTCATCATAAGTTTACCTCAAAAATTGATATTGTTTGAATTGGAAACCGATGCTATCGATACCGTAGTAGGGTGCGTCGCTATCGACAATCTATACATAAACTCGAAAATCTGGCAGCGACGCACCCTACAACTGGATTATAAACCTATGGCACAAAACGCTCCCCAATGATAAACATCGCCGTAGGGTTTTACGGTTGGTTTGTAACGTCCTAGATATTCTGTAACATCTTCTTTTTGCTCTCCATCGAAACTCTCCGAACCTTCCACCCATTCTACCAAATCAGAAGTAGTGGCGGACTTAAACCAGCGCTGGGTATCGTGGAGGGCTTGACCAATGCTAACTCCAGGTTTTAGTACCTCATAGAATTTTACCATGATCAAGGCAGTCGAGAGGTCATTGACTGCCCAAAGACTGGCCAAAGTTCCCATTGCTCCCGCGTAGAGAAATCCCGTCGCTAATCCAATATAATCGGAGCGATTCTGCGTATCAATTAGCGCGGTTTCGCAGGCGGAAAGCACCACTAGGCGGCACTGTTTGAGTCGCAGTCGGAAAATTTCAGCCAAAGTCAGGCATTTGTCAATATCGGCTGTTTTGCCTTCGCGCCATTCAACATAACGCTCGGATGAGCCTAAATCTGATCCCCCTAAATCCCCCTTAAGAAGGACTTTGAGTTGTTCTTGCTCCCCTAAATCTGATGCCCCTAAATCCTCCTTAAGAAGGGGGACTTTGAGAACATCTTGCTCCCCCCTTATTAAGGGGGGCTGGGGGGGATCTCCGGGTTCGACAAGAGGGGCTTTGAGCTCTTCTTGCTCCCCTAAATTCGATCCCCCTAAATCCCCCTTAAGAAGGGGGACTTTGAGTTGTTCTTGCTCGCCCTTTATTAAGGGGGGCTGGGGGGGATCTGCCGCGATGATACCCCCTGACAAAATCAGAAACGACTTCAGCGGATCGTCAGCATTAAACGAGCCGTGACAGGAAAAATGCGCGCAATGAGCATTTTCTAACTGCTCTAAATATTGTTCCAAAAGATTAGTTTTACTCGCTTGTGAACCCGGAAGAATTTGACTGATGGCGAATTTGGGGGCGATGCTGGCCACTTCCACATCGGTGTAGGGAAGATCCGAGGTGGGGTTTTGCAGGGCGAGGAGTTGGTCAAAATTCGGGTGGATTGTAATCTGTTGGAGGAGTTGGCAACTGGGGCTGTATTGAATTCCTTGGGTGAATCTATCTAACAAGAATTCGTCGTCGGTTAGGGGTAGGGCGTGGAGGGGGAACAGGTGCAGCAACCAGTGGGGAATTAGGATTAAGCGCGTACTTGCTGAGGGCAGAATGGTGGTGATTTGGAGGATTTCGGCAAGACGCTGGAGATAGTCGGAGAGTTGGGTTTGCCAGTGAATTTTGCTTTGTTTGTAGTCGGCCCGGTAGTCGTTAACTAAATCGATTAATTCATCGCATTGACGGTTGCGATGCACTGTCAGCACGTCGGGGTAAGTGAGGACAAAGGTGATGATTTCTTGGTCGGTGATGTACCACTCAATTAAGGCGGTGTCTGGGGTGAGGAGTTGGGTAATTTCGGTGAAAGTAATGGGTTTTAGGAGTTGGGGAGTTTCCTGTTTTTGGGCGATGACTTCGGCAAGGTTGCGGGCTTTGTTGGCTTCGGCATATAAGAGTGCTTCTTGGTTGCTTTCGCGATCGAGACATACCTGCACCATGCCTGTGTAGAGTCTATCCCACTGCAAGTCGTGTTTTTGCTTGGTTTCATTTTGCGATTCCAACTTCCGCAGTTGGGCGGCTCCGGCTATGGCATTTTTAAAAGTATCGTAGGCACTTTGGAGAGTTGCTGCTTTTTGGTTTGTGTCTTCTGGTTTTTCTTGGTTGATGTAGTCTAGTTTTGCCAGATAAGCCCAACCCAAGTTATTTAATGTTTCTACATTATCGATCGGGAAATCCTCAAGGGTACGAACAGTTAAAGCAGCCTCATAAAACTCGATCGCCCGTTCCAGATTTTCTGCCCGCGAACCGTTTATCCTGTCACTGTAGGCAACAGCTAGGTTATTTTGAGTCCTTGCCCATTTTTCAGGGAAAGCCTCAAGAGTATAGACAGTTAAAGCAGCCTGATAAAACTCGATCGCCCGTTCCAGATTTTCTGCCCGCGAACCGTTTATCCTGTCACGGTAGGCATTAGCTAGGTTATTTTGAGTCCCTGCCCATTTTTCAGGGAAAGCCTCAAGAGTATAGACAGTTAAAGCAGCCTGATAAAACTCGATCGCCCGTTCCAGAT
>NZ_JAUBPO010000088.1:23021-31676 GCF_036700785.1 Microcoleus sp. S28C3
TTTCTGCCCGCGAACCCTTTATCCTATCACGGTAGGTAGCAGCTAGGTTATTTTGAGTCGTTGCCCAATCTTCACGGAAATCCTCAAGGGTATAGACAGTTAAAGCAGCCTGATAAAACTCGATCGCCCGTTCCAGATTTTCGGTCCGCGAACCGTTTATCCTCTCACTGTAGGCATTAGCTAGGTTATTTTGAGTTTGAGCAAACTTTTCGCTTCCCGGTTGCCGATTGTTTAAAACTATTTGATAACCAGTAATGGCAATTTCAATATTATTCGCTCTACTGCCAAGGGGAAAGTTTTTAATATCAATACTCAAATTTCCAATTAGGGCGACAATTAACTTAATTGCTTCTGGATTTTGGTCGGCAATTAACCTCTGGGCTACTTGCTGTAAAGTCTCGGCAAAACGGGCATTGAGGAGATGTTGCCGTTGTTTTAGTATCGGGTAAATTACTTTAATATCGCTATCGCTATCTTGTTCTGCTTGCAATAATTCTATTTCTGCTTCCAATAATTCTATGAGAAATTTTGCATATTCTTGGGAATCTTCACCTTCGGAGTGAACTCGATCGCCGTTTTCATTCATAGGTTATATTTAATAGTTGATAGCGTTGGCATAATTGCTGTAGGGGCGGGTTCGCCAACCATCTTTAATACCCACAAACAATCCCGATCAACCCGCCCCAACCCCACGCAAGAAATTCGATCGCTTGTTTCCAATTTTCCTACAAATGCGATCGCCCGTTTTCCGGTTTTCCCGAAAGTGCGATTCCCTACGGGATAGCTTCGCTTCACGGGAATTTGTCGTTGGGAGGGGGCGGGTTTATTTCAATTGTTGGTACTCATTAGAGATGGTTGGCGAACCCGCCCCTACACAATTAATGGTATGACAAACTAATAATTGGAGTGAATTTATTTTAGCCTAATTATGGCAAAAGGTGCTAGGGAGCGATCGACCGTTTTCCAATTCTCCAAATGGCGAGAAACCGGGTTTTTGCGAGAATTTTTAATCAGAGGCGAAGATATCGGAAAAAACCCGGTTTCTGAGATGGTGCGTGGTGGCGAGAAACCGGGTTTTTGCGAAGATATTTAATCGGAGGCGAAGATATCGGAAAAAACCCAGTTTCTGAGATTGTTAAAGCGGCCTCACTTTAGGCATTAGCCAGCTTCTTTTGAATCATTGCCCAATATTCAGGGAAATCCTCACGGGTATATACTGTTAATGCTGCTTCATAAAACGATCTCGCCTTTTCGAGATTTTCATCCCGCGAACCGTTGATTCTGTCATAATAGGCATTACCTAGGTTATATTGAATCATTGCCCAATCTTCAGGAAACTGTTCGGGCGTACGAACACTTAAAGCAGCGTCAAAAAATGCGATCGCGCGATCGATATTTTCCGCCCGCGAACCGTTGATTCTGTTGGCGTAAGCAGCAGCTAGGTTATTTTGAGCCCTAGCCCAATCTTCCGGGAAAGCCTCAAGAGTATAGACTGTTAAAGCAGCGCCATAAAGGGCGATCGCCATTTCCACATTTTCGGCCCGCGAGCCCTTTATTCTGGTAATGTAGGCAGCAGCTAGGTTGTTTTGAGTTTGAGCAAACTTTTGGCTTCCGGGTTGCCGATTATTTAAAACAAGTTGATAAGCAGCAAGGGCAATTTCAATATTATCCGCTCTATTCCCACCGGAAAAATTACTAATATTAATGCTCAAGTCTTCAACGAGACTGACAATTGAATCAACAGTTTTTGCATTTTCCCCACCGACTAACCTCTCGACTACTTGCTCTAAAATGTCAGAAAAACGAGCATTGAGGAGATGTTTTCGTTCAGCTAGCATGGAGTGAATTACTCCTGTATTGCTATTGCTACCATCTTCTGCTTGCAATAATTCTAGAATAAAGTTTCCATACTCTTGGGGATTTTCAGCTTCGGAGTTATCGCCATCGTTGATATCGATTAATTGTGCTAGCTGAGCGATTAGATTCCGCAGGAAATTAGCGCCGTTTTGTCCTCCTTGCTGTGCCATTTTTTCTGCTACCAACTCGCAAGTTTCCAGAAAGTGGACATCCAACAATTCTGAGTTATCTTGTAATATCTGCGGTTCTTCGCCGTTGGGGCAATTCAGCAGGGTGTGAATTAGTTCTAGGTAGGCTTGGGCGCGGTTTTCTTCCATTGTTGGGGAGTTGCGAATAATATCGAGATTTATTTTATCATGGTTGTGCGTGGGTGGCCCGAAACCGGGTTTTTGCGACAATTTTTGATCGGAAGCGAAGATATCGGAAAAAACCCGGTTTCTTAGCTTGTGTGTGCAGACAAACCGCCCGGTTTTCTAAGGCCTGCACAATGCTACTTTGGGCATTAATCTATCCAAAATTTGCTCGATCGCAATTACTGTCCAATCAATATCAGCTTCTGTTGTTTCTCGTCCTAGAGTTAAGCGAATTCCACCAACTGCACCGATTTCGTCATATCCCATTGCTAATAATATCGGACTGGGAGTTAGTTTCCCGCTGCTACAAGCAGAACCGGAACTAATGCCAATTCCTGCTAAATTTAGCTGCCGCACCAGAGTTTTGCCTGTGATTCGCCCTGTATCTCTCTTTTGATAAGGGCGGCAGGAGGGGGAGACGATGCAAAAACTGACGTGGTGCGGCAGCCGACAATATCTATCGCCTGTTGGTACTAAACTGGGTACGTGGGATAATCGGTCAAAAAGCCGATCGCGCAATCCAATTAACCTCGGCGTTTCCACATCTATTTCCTGCAAAGCTAACTCCGCCGCCACCCCAAAACCGACGATTGCCGGCAGCGCTTGCGTCCCGGAACGCAGTTTCAATTCTTGGCCACCACCGCCCAACATTGGCACTAATTCTATTCCTTGACGCACGTAAAGCGCCCCCGCACCTTGCGGCCCGTAAAGTTTGTGACTGGAAACCGAAAGCAAGTCTACGGGCAATTTCTGCACGTCAATCGGCAGCTTGCCGGCAACTTGAACTGCATCGGTATGAAACATGATATTGCGATCGCGCGCAATTTGTCCCAAGGCCTCTATTGGTTGCAGCGTCCCAACTTCGCTTTGTCCGTAAATAATTGAAATTAACACTGTATTCGATCGCAGCGACTCTTGCAAATCCAAAGGATGAATTCGCCCAAATTTATCCACCGGTAGGCGCGTCACTTCCCATCCCAACTGTTCGAGTTGTCGCGCCGGTTCTGCTACTGCGGAATGCTCTACGCTGGAGATAATAATATGCTGCGGCTTTGTATAAAGACGAGCAATTCCCATAATTGCCAAATTGTCCGCTTCAGTGCCGCCACTGGTAAAAATTATCGATTCCGGTAGCGCGTTAATCAAGCTAGCAACCTGCATTCTCGCTAATTCTAAAGCTGTCGCCGCCCTTTGTCCCCACTCGTGCAAGCTGGAAGGATTGCCCCACTGCTGAGTCAGGGCTATTTGCATGGCTTGAATCGCTTCTGGGCGCGGTGGCGTTGTGGCACTATAGTCGAGGTAAATTTGCATGATTTTAAATAACTAATTAATGAATGTTGACTGTTGACTGTTGACTGTTGTGAGTGGCTACCAATAACCAATAACCAATAACTAACTTCCTGGTTTGCAGACGTTGTAGTCTTCGTGCGACAGAACTTTTTGGGGAATTAAAAAAGTGCCGCAATCTTCACAAAGCATTCTGTAGTTGCGCGTTACAGGAATACTGACGATCAAACGGTTGTGACGCAGGCGTTTGCCGCCGAAATCTCTGTAATTCTTATTTTCTCCCAAAGCTGCTATAATGGCGCGAGCTTTAGTGACTACGTGGTCTGGCAGACCTCTGAGATCGATGATATCTCTAGCAAATGATGCTTCCCTCCGTTGTTTTTTGGTTTGTTTTTCTGCCAGCTCTTCAACGTAATGCTGCTGGGCTACCAACTCTTGCGTGCAGCGATGGCACGCTTTACCATATCCTTTGTGACCGCACGGAAAAATTCTTTTTCTTTTAGCCATAAAGCAGGGGTATCGGGTTTGACCCACGCCCCTGATTGCTGCTACCCTACCAGTGATGCTTCCGGCATCGAGGCAGTTCTACAAGACGCAAAATCTCTTCCCTTGCATAAATTTAATAAGTTGTAACTTTACTTGCTCCCATAGCTTTGAACTGTCGGAAGGCTAATAACCTCTATATTTTTTAAAATTTTGTGGCTGTATTGTATTATCATTTACTCGGTTTCTGTTGTGCTGGGCTGCTGGCGATCAATCTGGCGGGCTGTGGACAAACAAAGCAAGACGTGCAGAATTTACCTCTGAGTCTGGCTCCATTGCCTCAAGACCCCTTGTTGCAAGTATACTTCAATCAGTCGATCGCTTCGAGTTATACAGAGCCTTACCGCCAGCAAACTAGATTTGGAGATGATTTGGAAAAGTTGGTCACTGTTGCGATCGCCAGCGCTGGATCGACGTTAGATGTAGCAGTTCAGGAGTTTCGCTTGCCCGGTATTGCGAGGGTTTTGGCAGATCGGCAGCGATCTGGAATTAAAGTGAGATTAATTGTCGAACAGATGTATAGTCGCCCTTGGAGCGATTTTACAACCCAGGAGTTGGCGAAATTACCGGAAAGAGAGCGCGATCGTTATAGCGAATTTGTCCAACTTGCCGATACCAATAAAGACGGTAAATTGACGGTCGAGGAAATCAAGCAAAACGATGCTTTGGTAATTGTCAAAGATGCGGGAATTCCTGTAATTGATGATACTGCTGACGGCAGTAAAGGCAGCAATTTGATGCACCACAAATTTGTGGTAATTGACGGCAAAACCGTAATCGTCACTTCTGCTAATTTTACCACAAGCGATATACACGGCGATTTCAAGACAGCAGCAAGTCGAGGCAATGCGAACAATTTGCTGAAAATTGAAAATCCTCAAGTAGCGCAACTATTTACTCAAGAATTTAACCTGATGTGGGGCGACGGGCCCGGAGGCAAACCGGACAGCAAATTTGGCATCAAAAAGCCGTTTCGTCAAGTACAAAAAGTGAGAGTAGGGAATGCGACAGTTGCAGTGCAATTTTCGCCGACAACTGCGGCTTTGCCTTGGGAAAAAAGCGTCAACGGTTTGATAAATCGAACTTTGGGTAGTGCGAAAAAGTCGGTTGATTTGGCACTGTTTGTATTTTCGGCTCAGCGGTTGTCAAATACTCTGGAAATTGAAGCTGCGCGAGGAGTTGCGGTGCGAGCTTTAATTGACTCTAATTTTATTTATCGCTCTTACAGTGAAGGTTTGGATATGATGGGTGCGACTTTCATCCAAGATTGCAAGTTAGAAGCTGACAATCGCCCTTGGAGAAAGCCGCTGACTACGGTGGGAGTGCCGCTGTTACCAATGGGCGATCGCCTGCACCACAAATTCGGCGTTGTGGACGGCAAAACGGTGCTTACAGGTTCTCACAACTGGAGTGAGGCCGCAAATCACGGGAATGACGAGACGCTGCTGGCGATCGAGAGTCCCACAGTTGCTGCCCATTTTGAGCGGGAGTTCGATCGGCTTTACAAAGGTGCAATCTTGGGAATTCCCGCCCGAATTAAACAGAAAATTGACGCTAAGAAAAAAGAGTGCGATTCACTACAAGCAGTATCAAAATCTGCGAGTGCTAAACCTCAAATTCCTGGTAAAAAGTTAGTTAATTTGAATGCAGCGAGTCAGGAAGAATTAGAAACTTTGCCTGGAGTTGGCCCGAAGTTAGCCCAGAAAATTATTGCAGCGCGGCAACAGCAACCTTTTACCTCTTTGGAGGATGCAGAACGAGTGCAGGGAGTCGGGGAAAAACTATTAGAAAAATGGCGCGATCGAGTAACTTGGTAGTTAAGTTCGTACTCAGGACTACATTCATGACTCTACCAATTTCGCAGTCAGGACTTCAGTTTTTCCTTTCGCCGCTCAACATCAAGGACTAAAGTCCTGACTGTAAAACTATCCGAGCGACTTTGACAACATATCTGCTCTCAAGTTAAAATAATAAATTGTCAACAAAAGGCTATCTATTAACATTAGAGGTAGAGAGAAATGAAACAGCCCAGATTTTTTACGGGGAGGCCACAAATTAAATTTATAGCTATTTTGCTGGGGGCAATTCTTTTGACATTAGCAGCTTTCACAGTCAGCGCCCAGCAGACTAACGAAGCACAATTTAGGGTCAAAAACGAAAATAGTTTTAATATTAATTTGATTCAATTTAAGCGCACTGAATATGTAGGTGCGTGTGCCGGTACTGCGATCTCCCCTGATTCGCAAAGCGCTCGATTTGTTTCCAGCAAGACTCCTCCCGGCCCTAACAGAAGGGTGGTGATTAAAAATGTGACTGAGGGCATGGAAACTAACCCCTATCCTTACACAGATAGAGATTACAACAAAGGTGAGTTTTCCGAAGATTTTGGATTTAAGTTGGGTAACAGTCACAAAACACGAACTTTTTCGGTTTTAGAGGGAAAAAATAATTTTCTGTATGAAATTAAAGAAAATAATCAAGTTATAGACCAGGGTGCGCTTACCGCTGAAGTGTCTATACAAAATTTGGGTATTTTTCCCCGTCAGCAAATTTGTGAAGATAAGGTAGAATGTCGGGATACTTCTGATTGTCGCGACCGTAAAGGCAGAAAAAGAAGTTGCAGACGACAGTGTTTTCCTGTTCAAAAGTGTAGCTGTCCGTAATTACTTTGATCCCTAAAATTATTTTCTTTAATTAACGGCAGAAGACAAAGAGAAATAAAAAATCAGAAAAAAGATAAGTTATTTTCAAGGAAGAGGGGCAACCACGCACGATTGCCCCTCCAAGAAAATTGTTGCTTCAAGTAATGGGGTGAAAGTAAAATGCTGCTCCTAACACGATATATGTGGCTAAAAGCAGCACTCCTTCGAGCCAATTAGAGCGCCCGTCGAGACTAATTAGATTGGCAATTGTCACTGCAATGGCAACTGCAACTACTTCAAACGGATTGAAGTTTAAATCCATCGGCTGATGAATTATTAATCCGATAATCACCAACACCGGCGCTACCAGCAAAGCAACTAGCAAACTCGAACCCATCGCGACAGAAACTGACAAATCCATATTGTTTTTCATCGCAACTCCCACCGCAGTTACATATTCTGCCGCGCCGCCAACAATCGGCAACAGAATTACCCCTGTAAACAGCGGCGTCAATCCCAATCCTTTCGTAGTTTCTTCGACAACGCCAACGAAAATTTCTGATTCAAAAGCAACGGCAACAGTTGAGGCAACTAGCACTCCTATCCACAGCCACAAATTAGGTTTGTGCGTAGTAGATTCCTCTTTTGTATTTTGAGGATTTTCTGACTCTAGTTCTAGTAAGCCGACTTCGTAAAGATAGCTGTGAGTTTTTAATGAAAATAGCAGAGTTAAAGCGTAAACTGCAATTAGGACGATCGCAGTTATTAAGGAAAGATTCTCTATAGCTGCGGGTTCGACTCCGTTGGAGGTGTAAATTACCATTGTCGGCAGCAGAATTGCAATCACTGCTAGAGTCATTGTGGAACCGTTCACCCGCGCGATAATTGGCTTAAATTCTTGTTCTTTGTAGCGTATGCCTCCTAGCAGCATGGAAAATCCCATGACTAAGAGTAAGTTGCTGATAATTGTGCCGGTTATGCTGGCTTTCACAATGTCAATTAAGCCAGCTTTCAGGGCAACTATGGCAATAATTAATTCTGTAGCATTGCCGAAGACTGCATTTAATAAGCCACCTATGGAGGGGCCTGTAACGATCGCCACTTCTTCTGTTGCTGTGCTCAACCAAATAGCCAGAGGTATAATGCCTAAAGCGGATGTGATGAAAACTGCGAGGGAGCCCCAGTGCAAATACTCAGCGGCGATGGAAATGGGGATGAAAATTAACAGCGCTATGGAAAGAATTTTTTTGATTGACATAGGAACTCGGATAGTGTAGGGCAGTGTGAGGTCGAGTTGTCGGGGCGATCGCCAAGTTGAGTTTACATGATTCAACTGTTGCCTGACAATTCCTGGGGCAAGGGCGATCGGACGTTTTAACCCCTGATGCACACAGATTAACGCAGACAGATATTTAATGAAAGTTAATTTTTTAAACTTGGCAGTTTTCTATCTCAGAAAAAGTCCGCCGTCATTCCGAATCCTTAAAGATGTTTTATCCAAACCTAAATCATTCGTCTCGTCTAATCTTACTTCTACTGTTCCTTCGCCAACAGGTTTCAAACTGGGTTTCAATAATGCGCCATCTGGTCGCCTAAATACAATTGAGGCTGGTAGTGTCAATGCTGGCAGCGCGACTGTTGAATTTTCTGCTAAACTGCGGCGGTTAGTCTGTCCAGCTACCTGATAAAATAGTCGATCGTTGGTTTTATTTGTTAATCTAACATTGACTTTGCCATTGACGGGAACTATCTTGCCGTCAGGAGCTCTTTCTAATTCGTTAGTTTGGGATATTTCGCTAGCAAAAGTCGCATTGTCGGTGAAAGGCAAAAAACTGTTGCCTGGTACGGCTAAGCTGACAGCCAGTAGACTTGCCACCCAGGTTTTGTCGATCCCTAAGGAATGAAAATTTAATAACTTCACTATCTACTCAATTGTCGGAACAGCACGGTAATTCCATTTTGGCAAATATTCA
>NZ_JAUBPO010000089.1:0-31270 GCF_036700785.1 Microcoleus sp. S28C3
TTTTGAGCCAACATTCTCATGAAACTACTGCTCGATCGAACCCTCGATCGATTTATGAATGATTTGCGATCGCTATATATGTAGGGGTACTTGGATATGTACAGAGTGCAATTTCAAGAAATTTGCATCAATCCTGACTGCTCGTTAAAGCAAGAGCATAAACTAAAGTAGCAGCCAACTCAAGCAAGTTTTATGAACGCTAAATTTAGGTTAATTTCCGTCGTGTTGGCTTTGTTATTATGCGCGTACATCCCGTTTCGGGTGTTAGCTAACCCGCAACCTTCGGCAGATACAGTTAGTTCTGCCCTGTGGTGGCAACTTATTGTGTACAATCAGGTACAACAAATTAAAGACAAGCAATATCAAGGGTGCGTTTGGGGCGATTCTATTTCTTCGGCCCTCGGCGATTCTTTAGGTGAAGAAAATTTTAATTTTGCGATCGGCGGAATGAGTTCAGTTTCGCTGCTAGAACAGCTTAAACTGTTAGTACCACAGCGGTTTACCTGCGAAAAAGCGATTTTGGCGATCGGCACAAATGATGCTATGTATGGCATTAGCGACGAGGCGTTTGTCAGCAATTTGAAACAGGCGATCGCCGTGATACGATCGCTAGGAACAAAACAGATTATTCTGATCCCTGCTTTTTACTCCACTCTTGCCGCCAGCTACAATCCTAAATTAGCAGGAACAATTGCTAGAGTTGACGAAATCAATGTTCTGATCGATCGAGTAGCCGCCGACGAAAATCTGACCGTGGAATCTAGCGGTATACAAGCCTTGTTTAAAGAAAATGCTCTGAATGAAGATTTAACAATAGACGGCGTTCACCTCAATGCTAAAGGTTTAGACATATACAGAAAAGTTTTGTTAAATATTTTGAATTATCCTTTAACAACGTGCATTATTTGCGAAATAATCTTTGTTTAAGTTATTAGTTTAAATTCCGTAGACGGGGACTTGATGCGTGTAATTTGAGCTTAACGAGCGCAATGAAATTGTTTTGTAGGGAGGACTGAAGTCCTCACTACAAAATTATAAAGGTTATTTTACATGACTAGATATCAAGGAGTAGTTGGCTGAATTTGCTGTGGCTGCATTTGCTGCTGCTGATTTTGGAGTAGAAGTTGCTGCTCCTGGATTTGGATTTGCCGATTCTCAAGATCTATTTGCCGCTGTCTGTCTTCAAGTTGCAGCCTTCTGTCTTCAAGTTGCAGTCTTCTGTCTTCTGCTTGCTGCAATCTATCTTCACGTTGTATCTCTCTTTCTAGCTGTCTGTCTTCACGTTGCTCTTGTCTGTCTTGACGTTGTTCGCGAAGCTGTCTGATCTGAATTCGCCGATCGAAATCTCCTCCCAAAAATAAGTTTTGAAAAGTTCTGATCGTTGTATCAAACCCAGTAAGAACGCCGCTAACAGCGGTGATCCCAGTTGCAACTCCTGCGATCGGCTGCAAGAAACTGTTGATATTGTCTGCTACCCTAGTGTAGCCCGATCGCGCTACCAGAATCACATCGTTGTTGCGAAGAGTTGGGTTATTATTAGGATTCAATCCTTGAGCAAAATCCACCTCGATCGTGCGGCGAGAAACAGTACCGTTGGGGTTCAAACGCAATAGTTCTACCTTGTCTTTTTTAGCCCGCAATTGATTGAAACTGCCTGCGGTCAGCAAAGCTTGGTGCAGGGATGTACTGGGCCGCACCTGCAAAGCCCCAGGCCTAATTACTTCTCCTACAATATTGATGCTAATCGCGTTCGGAGAAAAACTGCTATTTGCGACTTGAGAAACTTCAGCTAAGTCTACAGTAGCTGCTGTCGGGATAATTACGCTATCTCCTTCTTGCAGCAAAACATCTTGAGTTGCGTCGCCTTTTTGCAGCAAATCCCACAGATTTACCATGATAGTTTGTTCGTTGGCACCTCTGATTCGGCGGCGGATTTGCACGCGGCGAATGTCAGCTTCTGTAGTGATACCGCCAGCAATTTTGAGCGCTCTAGTTATCGTTGGTAAACCGACAACTGCTCCTTGCTGTTGCTCGATGCTGACAAAACTCAGTTCTGTTTGTTGGTTAGTCGATCGCAAATCAGCAGCAGATATAGTATAAGGCCCCGGCCTGTTTACCTCGCCGACAATTACCACGCCAATTGGTTTAGTAATATCAGCGGAAAAATTAGCACTGGCTCTTTGACGAACTTCTTGAGTATTCAGGGCACTGGCTGTCGGTACAAAAATTGTATCTCCATCTCGAATCGTGACATCTTGACGCAAATTTCCCGTCTCTAAAAAATTCTGCAAATCTACCGTAGTAACTTGCTCCGGCCCGCCTCTGCGGGGACGGCGAATTTGGACATTTCGCATATCTCCGGCTGATGTCACCCCTTGTGCAAGTTGCAGCATTTCCATCAAAGTCGGGAATTTTACTCCTCCTCCTTCTCTAGTGGGATTAATCTTGTAGGAACCCGGGCGAGTAACTTCACCCGCAAGACCTATATTTAGGGGGCGAGCGACGATCACAGTCACAGTAACAACTGGAACATTGATGAAGGGTTCGTATCGCTGGGTAATGACGTTAGCTGCTTGTTGCAGCGTCAACCCTTGAATTGAGACGCTGCGAATGATGGGCAAATTGAGCGTCCCGTCAACTAACACTTGATATTCTTTGCTGAATTCAGGGACGCCGAAGATATCTAAAGCAATGCGATCGCCCGGGCCTAAAGTATAAGCTGCTTCTGGTGTCAGCGGCGCAGAATTGCCGACGGGTGGCAAACTTACACCCCGAGGTGGCGGCGGCGGTACTATCGGTTGGTTTGAGTTAGGACTGGCGGCAGGATTTCTGATGGCAGGCAACTGAGCTATACTGGGCAGCGAACTCAATAGCACCAGGAGTGCTGACAAACTCAGACTTTTAGCGGTTTGAACGTTATGTTTCATCTTTCTTCCCTGGTTGCAGCCTGCCAATGAGCGAGAGCAATTTAGCTAGTTGATTTTAGTTTATTTTCCCTGCTGTCCAGTGTAGCCTCGCTTCGCTGCAAAATCCACAGGTGGAATGATAAAAATAGTGCGATCGCACTTAACTATTTTGTACCTTGTTTGTAAAGAAAGTGTAAAGCCCGCCAACTGTTCTCAGGATTAGGAGCTCGTTTGAGCAAAATTTTTCATACATAACTCGGGATACAAATCAACCCGCCACCGAAAGGGGATAGGAAAAAACCGCCCTGATTTGAGGTAAAATATTAGATAATTATCTCAGCAGGACAAAGACAAGTGTCACTAAAATTGGATAAAGTAATTCCCTGGGGACGCTGCTTGGATGAATACATAGGAATGTTTAGCTTGACATCAAGTGACCTCAAGCTAGCAATTCTTGATTGTGCGGGCGGGCCGGCGAGTTTCAATGCCGAAATGACTCGCCAAGGTAAAAAGGTAATTTCTTGCGATCCAGTTTATCAGTTTACTGCGTTGGAAATTGGCGATCGCATCCAAGAAACATATCAAACAGTGATTGACGGTGTTAAAGCCAATTTAGACGGCTATCTGTGGAATAATTTTGAATCGCCGTACCAGCTAGGCGAAGTGCGAATGAAGGCGATGCAGGAATTTTTAGAAGATTTTCCATCAGGCTTGCAGCAAGGCCGCTACATGAATGCTGAGTTGCCAGTTTTGCCTTTCGAGAACAGTCAATTCGATTTAGCTTTGTGCAGCCATTTCTTGTTTGCTTATTCTCACCTGCTTTCGGAAGAATTTCATCTGGAAGCAATTACAGAAATGTGTCGGGTTGCGAAGGAAGTCCGGGTATTCCCTCTATTGCAGAGTTTTAGCGGGGAGGAATCCGAGCGCTTAAATCCGACGATGGCAGAATTGAAAAAGAGAAATTTTAGTGTAGAAATTCAAGAGGCTCCCTACGAGTTTCAAAAAGGCGGAAATAAGATGCTGCGAGTTAGCAAAAAAAGCTCAGCATAAAAGTAAGCATAACTTATTATGCTGTTATGGAAACCAAATAACAGCCATTAATTCGCCAACTATTATCAAACTGTTTTTCCATGAGATAAATGGCTCTGATTGGGATGCCTTCCAAGTCCAGCAACAGCACCGGCTGAGCGGGAATTCCTTCTACAGTGGTGAGGTTTTCCAATAATACCGAGCGCGGACGGTAGACAGCTTCATAGGCAATTTTTACCATGTGCATAAAGTTTTCTGCTGTGCGAAACTGCTGCTGAATTTCGGGACTGGCGAAGGAAAAAGCCTCAGCAGCATCGTCTTTTTGAAATGCTTGTAGTTGCTGTTCTACGACTGAGCGAATGGTAGCGCGATCGCTTTCACTGATGAACATATTTTTGATAATTTGTCAAGAGATGGGAGTGTCGAATAGTTACTATTATAGCGCTCCCACTTAAAAGCGATTTGGTTGCGGGATGGCTGGCAAGCTGTCAGGGCGATCGAGCTTTATTTAAACCCCCGGCGCACTACAGACATTAGTGGTAAAATTGGTTAAAAATTTTAAGAATTGTCAAAATGCTCAGCAGCGCCGCATTGAGGAAAACAGGGTCGGGGTGGGAATTTGCAAATGAAGAAGCGTTAGAGGATTTTGTCGAAGTTCACTTGCAAAGTTTGCTCGGTTTGACAGTCATCAAGCGGCAATTCACTGTCAACGAGCAAAGATGCGATATTATAGCGGTGGACGAGAATAAACGGTTAGTTGTGCTGGAGTTGAAAAACGGCGAAGATAGATATGTCGTTCAGCAGTTAACCCGTTATTACGATGCTTTGTTAGAACACAAACCTTTTGCCGATCGCGTTGATTACGATCAATCGGTTCGCTTGATAGCAATTGCGCCAAAATTTCACAGAGATAATTTTACAGATAGGAAGTATCACGGGCTATTTTTTCAGTTTTTGCAATTTGCGATCGTTCCTGACGGGGAAAAATTATCTTTACACTTGAAAGATGTAGATGCCGAACATATTGCACGAGTAGAGATTACATATCGAGAACAATACAGCAACGAAACTATATCTGAACCGCCAAGGTTGCTTTTAAAATTTATCCAAGAATGTAATGAAACTGAACGCGAAGGAGTTTTGAGCGTTCGCAGACAGATTCTAGGCTGTGATAGACGGGTCAAGGAACTTACTGACTCTAGTAGTATTAAGTATGGTTTTGGCAAAAATAAATTGATTGCTGAATTTAGATTTGATGCCAGACGAAATAGCCCTGCAATGTTTTTATGGCTCCCACTTCCCAGAGGATACAACAATAATAAAATCCTAGCTAGAATGAGAATTTGGACGAATTGGGAAATAGTCACAGATACAGGTTATATTCGGAAGGGAATTGGCATAATGGTTAATGAGGATGAGTACAAAGTAGGTATGGTTTCTCCTTCAGCTAAGTTAATGCCTGATACCTCCTATAAGGCATTAGGTGCCAGGGAGAAATTTTTTAACGATCCAGCATACAGAAAGAATTATGTTATGAATAATTTGGCATTTTATGTGAGCAAGTATGGACGAAACTACCGTCACGGTTCGCCATTAGCGATGTCCATAACATACTATTTCAAGATAATTGAAAAAAGTGACGAATCCACTTCTTTAGAAAGAATAGTTAATTTAGCTTTAGAATCAAGATTGGTAAAACTCTAACTTGGAAGAATTAACAAATCCGATCGCATTCCATCGCCCCTTACCCAATCCACTCTCCATCTGCGTCTATCTGCGTGCATCTGCGGTAAAGAAAAATCTCATCAATAGCTTCGCAACAAATCAAATTAACAAACTTTGATATAATATTACACCTAGAAGCCACACTAAAACCAACTCATGCCGCAAACAGTCTGGATCGCACGACACGGAAACCGCATCGACTTCGTTAACCCCGACTGGTTTCTCACCGCAGAACACCGCTACGATCCCCACCTTTCCGAAGACGGTCACGTTCAAGCCAAACAACTCGCCAATCGCCTCAAAGGTGAAGGAATTTCTCATATTTTTGCTTCGCCTTTTCTGCGAACTGTCCAAACAGCAAATCACGCGGCCGAAGCTCTCGATTTGTCAATTAAACTAGAGTGGGGACTGTGCGAATGGCTGAATCCGGAATGGATGACAGAAATGCCGGAAACTGAGTCCGTCGAAGCTTTGTGCAGGCGTTTTCCCAGGATTGATGCTTCCTACAAAGGCGGTATTGCTAATTATCCCGAAACAGGGGAAGCTTGTTTCAAAAGGGCGGGGGAAACTGCTAAACGCCTCGCGGCTGAGTTTCCCGAAGATATGTTATTGGTAGGTCACGGTGCGTCGGTTTTAGGAACTGCGATCGGGCTAGCGGGCGGTGCAGAAACAGAAATTAACGCTTCTCTGTGTTGTTTAGTGAAATTGGTGCGGGATGATGGAGAATGGTCGATCGCACTTAATGGCGATACTTCTCACCTGACTGACTCTGAAGCCGTGATCCGGTTTAATTAAAGTTAAGATTCGTGCGAAAAATCCTATTCTATGCTATGTCTGTAAAGTGCGCCGAGGTGGACCCTATGTTAATCTGATTTGTCAGAATCTGGGTGTTATTGTTTAATGTCGATCGCACATTTTAAATCGAAAATCTTAAATCGGTATGGCTGGACACAGTAAGTGGGCGAATATTAAACGCCAAAAAGCTAGAGTTGATGCCGTTAAAGGCAAAGTTTTTGCGAGAATATCTCGCGAAATTATTGTCGCGGCCCGCAGCGGAGTTCCCGATCCCGCTGGCAATTTTCAACTGCGGACGGCTATAGAAAAAGCCAAGGCGGCGGATATTCCTAACGAAAACATAGAAAGGGCGATCGCCAAAGGTGCCGGCTTGGCGGGGGGGAATTCGGATTTAGAAGCTATTCGCTACGAAGGTTACGGCGTTGGCGGGGTTGCTATTTTGATTGAAGCGCTGACAGACAACCGCAACCGCACGGCGGCTGACTTGCGAGAAGCTTTTACTAAAAATGGCGGCAACCTGGGCGAAACTGGTTGTGTGGGCTGGATGTTTGACCACAAAGGAGTTTGTACTGTACGCGGCCCGATTGATGAGGAACAATTGTTTGAAGCGTCGCTAGAGGCGGCTGCGGAATCTTATGATTTGATATTAATTGATGAGGATACTGAAGGTGCAGAGGTATTTACAAGTGTGGCTAATTTGGAACAGTTGGCTGATGTTTTGAAACAAAATAATTTTGCTGTTTTGCAGTCGGAAAATCGCTGGATTCCCAGCAATACAGTGGAAATAGACACTCCTGAAAAAGCTCGATCGCTCTTGAAGTTAATGGATGCACTGGAAGATTTGGACGACGTGCAAAGTGTGACGGCGAATTTTGAAATGACTGATGAATTGATGTCTTCGGTTATGGTGTAACGAGCTCAATCACCAGATTTTTGCCATCCGCAAGACAAATCCCGGTAACTCTGGATCGCCGCTGACTGTTTCAGGATTATCTAAGATTTCAGGTTCGCCATCGGGACGGTAGATGTAGACTTTTCTGTTTTTGCGATCGAGCAAAAAGCCCAGCGATACACCGTTCTCAATATATTCTTGCATCTTGTTTTGCAATCCCTTGAGAGGGTCACTAGCAGACCGCAATTCAATCACAAAGTCCGGAAAAATCGGTGCGAAGGAGGCTTTTTGTTCTTCAGTTAAGGCATTCCAGCGCTCTAGTTTAATCCATGAGGCATCGGGGGAGCGGGTTGCTCCATTCGGCAAGGTAAAGCCTGCACTGGAGTCAAACGTTTCACCTGTGCCATCTTGTTCTGCCCAGTTCCCCAATTGTAGGGCAATCTTACCGTTTCGATTCCCTGTATCTGAAAAAGCTGGTGACATAACGATCACTTCCCCACTCGCAGTACGCTCAATTCTCAAATCGCGATTAACTAGACAGAATTCATAAAACTGTTCAACAGTCATCGATTCGATCGCAGGGAAATAGACCGTCAGTGGGACGCTTTCGGTTTGAATTAGCAGCGTCGTCATGGTTTTTCCTCAGTTGGTGCAGGGGTGATAAAATACCTTGAGCTTACACTATTTTAGCTTGGCGATCGAAAGTCTTAGTCGATCGGGGAGTCGGAGGCTTGTATCCGTTTTTGCGCGGTGTTAATAATCTTTTTTCCCAGTCAGCAAATAAGTAACCATGTATCCCTTGCCCTTAACTTGAATGGCGCCGCGCTTCTGAAAAGTATATTTATCTTTTAATATCTCGTAGGTTTCGGCGGTGACTTGAATGCAGCCGGTAATCCCGTGGGATTCCATTCGCGAAGCAATATTTACTGTGTTGCCCCAGAGGTCGTAAATAAACTTTTTTAAGCCGATGACGCCGGCAACGACAGGGCCACTGCTAATCCCGATCCGAATGCTGAAAGGTTCCGAATGTTCTAAACTGAGGAGCCTAATTTCGTGCAGCATATCGATCGCCATGTTCGCAACCGCCTCGGCATGATCCTCTCTGGCCGTAGGCAAACCGCCGACAACCATGTAAGCGTCACCAATAGTCTTAATTTTCTCCAAACCGTGGCGATCGGCCAAGTGGTCAAAAGCCGAAAAAATATCGTTGAGCACTTCCACCACTGCTGTCGCGGAAATTCTCGACGAAAGCTCTGTAAACCCCACAATGTCAGCAAACATCACAGTTACTTCCGCAAAACTTT
Source organism: Microcoleus sp. S28C3 (assembly GCF_036700785.1). NCBI lineage: Bacteria > Bacillati > Cyanobacteriota > Cyanophyceae > Oscillatoriales > Microcoleaceae > Microcoleus > Microcoleus sp. S28C3. Next base: position 8,652 of record NZ_JAUBPO010000089.1, read on the forward strand.
CGGCGATATTGTGTTCGTTGTCCTTCAAGCGCAGGGCGATCGCTGCCGGCAAAACGTTCAGCAGCAGTTGCTCGGATTTAGCTTGTTCGAGTTCCAACTGTAGGTAAGCAGCCTGCAACTGTTCGGCTTGGCGAATTCTTTCTTGAGCTAGCTTTTCGATTTGGGCGGTGCGGCTCAAAGCTGTCAGTATATATGTCACCGGAATCAGAGTCCACAGCATCCCCATCGTCAGAGTTCCCCAAGAGCGCCAGTGCTTGCGAATCCGGCGAATTTCCGGCGTTGCCGACACGTACATAGACCACTGGCGGCCGCTAATTTTCAGTCGCCTTCTGCAAGCTGTATAGTTCGGGCCTGGATTGTCAAGAATCGGGCAGTTTAGCCTGAGGACTCGTTCCGCAGCGGCTGATGCTGGAAGCACTTGTTGGCTCGCAGATTGGAACAGCACCGCAAATTGCTGAAGTTTGCCGTCAGCAGGGAGATTTTTGAGAACCGGGTTGCCCCTTTGCGGTAACAGCGGCGCTGCTTCTTGCTTGTCTGGAGCATCGCTAACGAGATAAATATTGAGGTAGTCGGTATTGCGTCCTTTTAAAGAGGTTTGGAAAATATCTTTGCCTCGAAATACGCCCAGAACAAATCCTTGTAGCAGTTGGCGGCGGGATTCCAGCGCAGTCGGTTTACTGCTGTTTTCGTAAATCGGAACTATGGCCAAAAGGCCTAGTTCCGGGGAATTGCTCTGAGTTAGGCCGACGTAGTTGGTGACAATCATTTCTCCAGTATCTCGCCCTCGATCGAGCGCGGTGCGGATTTCTGGGTGGGAGGCGAGGTCAAAGCCCAATGCAGTCTCGTTTCCGGCTGGTGGTTCGACGTAGAAAGCCGGGAAGTATTCGGAACGCTGGAGGGCCTTGCGCAGTTCTCCTCGGGGGCCGCGCTCTGTAATCTCGAAGCTGGGGTCAGTTTCGGTTTTGGCTTTGGCTTCGTAGTTGGCTCGCTGGGAATTGGGGACGCGGGGAGTCCAAGCCAGGAGTTGCAGGCTGGGGTGGACGGCTAGGGGACGGGCGACAAACCGGGCAAAAGAGGAACGCTCGACGGCGCTGAAGGCTTTCATGTAGTCGCTGAGGGCGAGAACACTATCTAAGTCGGAGTTGAGCTGGCGTTCGATGCCGATCGCAATATCGTCGATGCGGCGCTGCATTTCGTAGTCGCGGCGCTTGTCTTCCCAGTCCCAAACCAAGGCGAATGCTAGGATCGACAGTCCCACACCCAAAGCCAGCGTCAACCCGGCTGGCTTGTAGCGAGACCAGGATAAAGGTAGTTTTTTCAGCATAATTGCCTAGCGAATAAGGGCAGCAGATTAGCACACCGCTGAGTGCGATTTATTTCGGCCTCTGAGTGCGGTTAATTCAAAACGCTGATAACTCAAGCACCGACGGCAATTGGGAATTAAAAGTTAGATATTGAAACTTTTAGGTTAATGGACGATCGCTCAGCAGGGGATTTCAATCCAGAATTCCGCTCCCTGTCCGGGCGCACTGATGCACCGCAGGCTTCCCCTATGTTTTTCTACCACAATTTGATGGCTGATGGATAATCCCAAGCCGGTTCCAGACCCTACGGGTTTGGTGGTAAAAAAGGGGTCAAACAGCCGTTTGCGAACGTCTTCGGTCATTCCTGGGCCGCTGTCGGCGATGCAAATGACGATGCGATCGCAATGACTGAGCTGGCTTTTACTGTGGCTTTTCAACCCGGCTTTTTTCATTTCTGTGCGAATCACGATCGTCCGAGGTTGCGGTTGGTTTTCTACAGCGTCGATCGCATTGGTGATAATGTTGAAAAATACCTGGTTTAACTGCCCCGCACAACAGGAAATTTTCGATATCTTTCCGTATTCTTTAATAATTTCAATCCGGCTTTTTGTATTTTCCTGATGCAATCTGTGCTGCACAATTAATAGCGTACTGTCAATTCCTTCGTGAAGGTCTACCAACTTCATCTCTGATTCATCCAGCCGCGAAAAATTTCGCAGCGACAACACAATTTTACCAATTCTTTCTATTCCTACTCTCATAGAATTTAGCATTCTGGGCAAGTCTTCCTTCAGAAAATCTAAGTCTAAGTCGTTAACTTTTTTCGCAATCTGAGGATCGGGGGACGGGTAGCATTGCTGGTAGAGATTCAATAGTTCTATTAAATCGTGAAAATAGTTGTATGTGTGAGAAATATTGCCGTTAATAAAAGTTGCGGGATTGTTGATTTCGTGGGCGATTCCAGCCACCATCTGACCGAGGCTCGACATTTTTTCTGATTGAACTAATTGGATTTGAGCGTGTTGAAGCTGTTCGTAGGCTTCTTGCAATTGGGCTGCTTGTTTTCTCAATTGAGATTGGGAAGCTTGGAGTGCTGCTGCGGAAATTTTGCGATTGGTAATATTTTCAATCATCCCTAATTTGTAAATAGGTTTTCCTTCGCCGTCTCGAATCAAAGTAGCTGTCACGTTTACCCAAACAATCTTACCTGTCGCCGAAATCTGGCGAATTTCGATTTGATAGCTCGTAATTTCTCCCCGATAAAGAGCATCAGCAACTTCGAGATTTTTGGGATTATCTTCGGGATGCCCAATTTCTATAAATGTTTTGGCGAGCAATTCGGCTGCGGTATATCCCAGCATTTCGCAGTAAGTTTTATTGACTCGCACGAACTTGTTATCGTCTAAATTGGCTAAGTAGATAGCAATGGGTGCATCTTCAAAAATTGTACGAAATAGTTCCTCGCTGGCCCGGACTTTAGCTTCGAGGGAAAGCCGTTCGGTGATGTCTTCAAAAGTACACAAAATGCCGACTACATTGCCGTTATTGTCGTGTAAAGGTATTTTATTTGTATCCAGCCAGCGCTGGGTGCCGTCGGCTTGCAGTTGGGGTTCTATAATGTGATATTCTGGGGTGTTGGTTGCCATGATGCGGCGGTCGCAGGCTCGAAAAAATTCTGTTTCTTCTGGCTTCCAGGGCATATCGTAGTCCGTGAGACCGACGATTTCACTGGGGTGATTGAAACCTGCGACGTTGGCCAAGTTTTTGTTGCCTCCCAAGTAAACTGAATCTCGATCTTTCCAGACGATTAACTGAGGGATGTTGTTGATTACCAACCACAGCATTTTTTGGGATGTTTGCAAGGCTTCCGTGCGTTCTAGGACGCGCTTTTCAAGTTCTTGATTGGCTTGTTGCAGGGCGATTTTTGACTCGCTGAGGGCGATTTCTGCTAGCTTGCGATCGCTGATGTCGATTGTCACCCCCTCCCACAGTATATCGCCCCCCGCTTGCAGTTCGGGGCGAGCGATGCCGCGAATCCATTTCAGTTTTCCCGATCGCGTTACGATCCGCCCTTCATATATCCAAGGTTTTAAAGTTTTGCCAGAAACTGCGACTGATTCTAACAGGGGTTGTAGGTCTTCTGGATGCACCGTTGACCACATTAAATCGGAGTTGTTTTGAAGTTTTTCTGGCTCTAATTCGTAAAGTTCCCAACAGCCAGAACTGACATAAATGAATTCATCGGAACCGTCTGGATGCAGCAAGTATTGATAAATCATTCCCGGCAAATTGGCAGCCATTTTTTGGAATCTGGCTTCGCTTTGCTGCAGTGCTGATTCTGCAAGTTTGCGATCGCTAATGTCAATCAACAAGCCGTCCCAAATAATGTCATCTTTTTCGCCCGGTTCGGGTCGGGAAGCCCCGCTAATCCACTTAATCCGATCGCCCGGAAAAACTAATCTGCCTTCCCACCGCCAAGGTTCTAAAGTTTTAGCTGAGATGGCAAAAGATTCGTGGAAGCTTGGCGCATCGTCTGGATGAACCATTTCGATCGCGGGAATAGCTGACTTTTGGAGTACCTCTGGTTCTAATTCCCAGAGTTCGCGGCAGCCGGAACTGAGGTAGGGGAATGACATAGTGCCGTCTGCTGCTAATTGAAATTGATAAATCATTCCGGGAACGTTAGCGGCTAGTTTTTGAAACCTCGCTTCGCTTTGGCGTAGTGCTGTTTCTGCTTCTACGCGATCGGTAATATCGTAAAATGCCGATAAAATTGCGGCTTCTCCATTCAAATTAATCGCTCGCATCGACATTTTTACCCAAAAAAAACTGCCGTTTGCTTTCCTGAGACAGATTTGTTCGCTGTCGCTAAAGCCGTTTTGTTTGACTAATTCTAGCAATTGACGGCGGTCGTTGATATTGGCATAAAATTCATTTTTTTTGCAGCCGATAAGTTGTTCGTAACTCAAACCAAAAGTTTTGCATAAGGCAGGATTTGCGTACAAAATAACGCTGTCTTCCAGGCGAGTAATTAACATGGGAACGGGAGTCGCAGTGGCGATCGCCCGCAATCTTTCTTCACTTTCTTGCAAGGCTGTTTCGGCTGCTACTCTTTTGCTAATATCGTTCTGAACTCCGATAAAATGAGTTAATTTTCCCTCGTTGTCTAGGATGGGGGAAACGATTAATTCGTTCCAAAAAGGAGTTTTGTCTTTGCGATAATTTTTGAGAACTACCTTAACTTCTGTTCCCGATCGCAAACTGCTGCGGAGTTTGTCTAATTCGGCGCTATCGGTATCGGGGCCCTGCAAAAACCGGCAGTTGCGTCCAATAACTTCTTCGGCACTGTAACCGGTCAGTTTCTCAAAAGCAGGATTGCAGTAGATAATAGGTATGTCAGGCTTGCTCGCATCCGCGATTATGATGCTGTTGCTCGACGCTGCGATCGCCCGATCTAGCAGAGACAGGTGGAAAGAGTCTGTTGTCATCGGTTGCAAGATCCAAACTCCCGAGGAGCGGACAGAAAAATACACAATTATCAATAGCTTGAGCCATTCTTATTCTATGATCTTATTTTTAATTTCGCCTTGTTAACAAAGTCAGCAGGCAAAAACAGCCTGCGCGGGAGACGAGTAATACCATTTTAGATTTTAGATTTTAGATTTTAGATTGGCAATGACTGATTCCATCATGGTTGGGAGCACGGGCATATAATTGCCTTCTTTGGAAAATTAGTATAACCGAAGGCATTCGGCACTTATCCAGAAAACAGAAGCTGAAAATACCGAAGGCGGAAAGAAAACAGAAGGTGAAAATACTGATATTTTCTACTTGTTTCTTATCCTCCTTCCATCCGGCTCGCCACCCCTTTTAAATTGACAAGTTGATGCAAGAACCCTGAGCAGTTTTGCTTACTTCAATTCTGGCTTGAAAAGCTTCTTTCAGGTGGGGCATATGGGTAACGGTGAGAATGCAGGCGAAGTCAGAGGCGATCGCATTAATTGCAGCAATCAGCCGATCGCACCCTTCAGCATCCTGAGTCCCGAATCCCTCATCAATAATCAACATTTGCAAAGCCGTACCCGCCCGCTGAGACAGCAGTCTCGCCAGCGCCAGCCGAATCGCAAAATTAATCCGAAAAGCTTCACCGCCCGAGTAAGTTTCGTAGGCGCGAGTACCGCGAGCATCAGCAATTAAAATGTCTAAAGTGTCAATCAATTTAGTTGCTTTTTTAGAAGCAGCCGCTCGCTGAGTAATAAATTGAACGTGCAATTGATTCGCGCTCAATCGGGACAATATCTGATTGGTTTCAGCTTCGAGTTGAGGCAAAACATTTTCAATCATTAAAGCTTGAATGCCGTTTTTACCAAAGGCTTGACCCAACTCTTGATAAACTCGCTGCTGGCGTTTAGCAACTTGCATTTGCTCTTTTTGAGCTACTAGCTGAACTTGCATATTTTCCAGATTTTGCTGCTGCTGCTGGAGGCGTCCGAGACTTCCCAAATGTTGGTCTAGCTGCTGGCGGCGGCGGCCCATTTGCTGCTCGATCGCACTTATGCGGGCTGTGGGATCGGGATGTTCTTGCAATTGCTGGTTCATCGCGGAAGTTTGAGCGCTGACAGCTTGCAAATCTCGATCGCGCACAGCGATGGAATTTGCTATTTCATTAACGCGCTGCTGCACTTGCGGGTACTGCACAGTTGCCGATCGCAATTTTTCGGCGCGGGCGATCCAAAACTGCGATCGGCGCATTTCGCTCCGCACGTGTTCGTGCTGTTCCAAATTATAGCCAATTTCCGCAATGTATCTATCTAAAGACAGAATTTGCTGCTGTATTTCAGAGCTATTTTTTTGCTGTTCTAACTGTTGCTGTACCGTGGCTAATTGAGTTTGCAAATCCGGGCGGCGGGCATTAATTTTATTCAGTTTCTGCTGAGCGTCTTTGATTTGAGCTTGCTTAATTTCCGCCCACCGCAAGCGCTTTTCATCGCTGCGGGCTAGAGAGTGGCTGCTATCGCTGTAATTGAGCTGTTGCAGTTGCTGTTCGATTTGCTGTAGTTGGCCCAAATCATCGGCTGCATACTCGCCGGTGCGCAGCAACCGCTCGATTTCCGCAGCGTCTTGACGCATACTTTGCAGCCGGTTTTCGTCTTGGCCCAGGCCATCTAATTGTGCTTGCAAATGGCTGCGGCGTTCCCGCAATTCTTGGTAGGGCGCTAATTCCTCTTCTAGTTCGCGGTATTCATGTCTGAGGACTTGAATTTCGCGCTCGGAGACGGCCAATTGTTCGCGGACAACCCACAGTTGGTTCCAGATTTCCTGCTGTTGGGAGTGGTGTTTTGTGACTACCAAATTCCAGTAGTGTTCGTCTAAAGGTCGATCGCACAAAGGACAATTGCCAAAATTTGTATCGCGCACCATTAAAGGCGAATTCGAGGGTTCGTTTTCCGCAAAATTCGAGGCTTTACCTTCGCCTGCGCTGGTTTCTCCTTCATGTTTCCGCAGCAGTTGCAGTTTTTGGTCGATCTCGGCGAGTCTGGTTTGATAGTCCCGGCTTTTGGCTTGCAGGTTTCCTAAAAAGTCGTGCCTTTCTTGACCTTTTTCGCGGACTCGCTGCTGATAAACTCGCTTGTTTTCCAACTGCAAAATTTGATTGGCGATAGCCGAGATTTCCTGCTGTAATTGCGGCTGTCGCTGCTGCTGCTGAACTTGCACCTGTCGCTTGATTTCGTCTAAGCGGGCGGTTAAACCGGCGCGGGCGCGATCGAGCTTTTGTTGCTTTTGCTGCTGCTGTTGTAACAGCGGCGAAACTTGCAGTTGCAGTTGCTCTAGTTCGTTGAGGCGCGATCGAACTGCTTGCAACTGTGCGAGTCCTTTATCAACCTCCGGCTGCTGTTTGAGAATTTCCAGAACATCTTTTTCATCTTGTTCTAAAACCTCTAATTGAGTTTGCAACTGCTGAATTTTGCTTTGCAAAAAGCTCAGTTCTTGCCGCTGTTGTTCTTGCAATTGCTGGCGCTGGTTTTGGGCTTGTTGGTTAGCTTTGAATTTGCCAGCCAGAGTCTCTTCTGTGGCTTGCAAGCTGTGGAAATACGCGATGCCTTCTGTTATTTCCTTTTCTTGCCCTAGGAGGGCTTGCAGCTCATTTTGCTGCTGTTTTGCTGCGCTGAGTTCTTGCAGCAAGCGGCGGCATTCTTGAGAGATATTGTAGTGCTGTTGCTGGTGGCCGGCGAGGAGTTTTTGCCAGGTTTGGCGGTTGTGGTACTGGAGTTGAAGTTGTTGTAACTCGGTTGTGTCGGCTTGCTGCTGTGAAGAGAGCAAATCGGTTGCTTGCTGCAATTGAGTTTGTTCGGAGGCGATCGCCTCTTTTTGTTGCAGTTGCTCTTGTACGGTTTGCAAACTCTGTTTGAGCACATCGACTTGAGCTTTAAATTGTTTGGACGTATCCTTGGCTTGTTCGCATAATGTATCGTATTCATCGAGCTTGAGCAGGTTGGCTAAAACTTGTTTGCGTTCGATCGGCTTTTTGAGCATAAATTCATCAGCTCGCCCCTGCCGCAAATATGCCGAGTTGATGAAAGTATCGTAATCTAGTTTGATGTGTTCGAGGATTTTTTGCTGAGTTGTTCTCAGACCTTTGTCTGTGAGCGTGCGGAAATTAAGTTTTTCCTCACTCTCGGCAGAATTCAAGCTGACTTGAAATTCCAAACTTCCCGATTGTCCGCGCCGGCGGTTGCGAATCACCCGGTAGATTTGGCCGCCGGTGGAGAAAGTGAAATCAACGCGCACATCTGTTTCGCCGATATGGATGATATCGTCTTCCGTATCGCTGCGACAACAGCCCCAAAGTGCCCAGGATATGGCTTCTAAGAGGGAGGATTTGCCAGCACCGTTAGGCCCGCAAATGCAAGCGGTGTGCAGGCCGCGAAAGTCTAAACCGGCTTCGCGATAGCTGAGAAAATTTTTGAGTGTAAGTTGTATAGGAATCATTTAGGCCATCGCGCCATACAATCTATCTATAAATAACACTATTTGTGCGCTGTTGCCTAGTTATTCAATCCAGATCCAGAACAATTGTCAGTGCTTCTGCAATTTCTTCCATAATTGTCTCGGACAGGGTTCCAAGTTGTCGGACAAATCTTTGTTGGGAAACGGAACGGACTTGAAAAGTGTCGGCGGCGGATACTTTAGTCAAGCCATTTTCGCCGCTGGGTTCTAGTCGAACCATCCAATTTCTCTCGGTGTATCGCTCTTTCCAGTCAGTGATGGGAACAATAACTTCAAGCAGCAAAATTCCCACCGTTTCATCACTGACAATTACTACTGGACGGGTTTTGCCGATTTCCGCGCCCACAGTAGGTTCAAGCGCAACCAGCCAGATTTCACCTCTACGCATTAGTTTTTATCCCTGCGTTAAGGCATTCTTCCTCGGAATCAAAATAGGGTTCGCTGTCAGGCGACCACAAATCATGTAAAGCACCTCCCGGCATATAATCTTTTACTGCGGCTTCTGCTGCGGCTCTGAGTTTCCGTTTTCTCTCAGCTTTGCGCTGGGCTTTTTCTTCTATTTCTTCGCGCATCATCCGCGAAGCTGTTTCGATGATTTCTAGGCGTTCTTCTGCTGTCAGATTTTTGAGTGCTGCTAAGATTTCTGTTTTGGTCACGGTTTTTTCGGGTGGTTGGTGAGAAAGTACGATCGATCCCACCATGATTGTATCTTTGGCAAAAATCTATCTCGGCGATCGCAGTTAATTTTTCACCTCATCCCCGGAGTCAGGACACGGCACTGCTGTGTCCCTACAATGATTAATCGGCTACCTCTAGGTAGGGAAACGGCATTCCGTCTCCTCCGAATTGCCGTGTCCTCAGATGGTAGGGAAACGGCATTGCCGTGTCCTCGATTGCTTTTGTTTCCATCATCAAAAAAGGGTTGACTGTATTCCTACAGCCAACCCCGCACATATTTATTTGTCCTGCGTTTGCTCAAACAGCAACACTACCTGGCAATATTCGGGAACGTATAGCCGACACCGACTAACAATCCCACTTCAGCTCCGTCGACAAAACCAATATTCAGTCCCGCTGTTGCTGTAAAATTTCTCGACAGCGGCACATCTACACCCCCCGAAATCAGGAAGCCCAAAGTACCGTCATCCCCGGTAGAAATTACCACGCCAGCACCTGCATAAGGAGCAGCAGTAATCACAAAATCGTCGCTGACTTCGACGGTCTCTTGAGATACAAAATCGAAGGTAACGGGAACTAGAAAAGCTAAGTCGTCCCGGAACAAAACAGTCGGTCTCACCGACAAATTGTTCGTCAAACCGATTTTGCTAATAATGGCAAAGGAACCGTCGCCTAAGGCTGAATCTCCGCCAAAACCTAGATTGCCGCCAATCCCGATGTAGCTGGGCCCAGAACGGGTAGCTCGCCCTGGTCTGATTTGAGTTCCTTGAGCCACTTTTTTAGTTGGTTCCGAGACAGTTGCCGGTTTTTCAGCAACTTTCGGTTGGTTTGTCAAAGCTGAGGCGGAAGTGCTGACAGGATTGCTCAACAATTCTTGTGCTGTTTTGACTTCTTTTTCTTCCTTCGTTGCTGTTACTTCAAGATTATTGCTCTCGGCAACAATTGAGGTAGGTCGATCGTTCTTTTTGGCATTCTCGACCGTTGACTCCACTTTTTTGACGCTATTATCAGCAATTTTAGCGGTTTCTTCCGACTTTTCAGTCTCAGCAGCAATGGAGGTACTTGGCGCAGTTTCTGTTCCAGCAATTTCAGATGTTGCTGCTTCCGATTTTTCTGGTGTTGCAATAGATACTTGCAAGTTGGCTGCCGGTTCAGAGGCTGCTGGCTCTGCCGCTTCTGTTAGTTCGCTCCAACTGATAGAATCAATTTTTTTATTACTAGCCGTTGTTTCTGGGTCGGGTTTAACTGCTGAAGTTGCCGCAGGCTCAGAAGTTTGGTCAATATTTTGAGCTGCGATTGTTGCAGTTGTACCGATATCGGGCAAGTTGCCAGTTTCAGCTTTCGCTGACAGGGTAGTGCAACAAACAGCTAAAGCAGCAAGATTTATTAACGCGAAAGTAGACTTGGAAAATAGACTATTCATAGAAACTCCTCAATGAACCGTGTGTTAAAAGTGTAAGTGTTTGAGGGCGACCGTCGAGAGCTTTGCTAAAAAAGACACAAATATGAGTTGTGTTGTTCCTAGATTGGCACTCAACCGTTGAATAGTCAACTCTCAAGCTGATTAGATTTAAGAACTGACGGCCGGTTTAGAGGCTAATTTAAATTTACCTATCGATCGGCTAAAAATCAATCCTAGGGATGATTTCACCCTCGATCCTGTTTAATAGAGGGGTCGATCGCGCGTCTGGCTTGCATTCTACAATTCTGTACTTGGGGGCGCTGCACTCGCAGCAGCGCCAGAAAAATCCGGTTTTTGAGGGCGCACCGCCTCGAAACCAAGAGAAACCGAGCTTTCAAAACAGTTTTGGCAGCCCCGCCGTCCAAAGCAAGCGCAGTTAAAACAACGCGATCGGCTGCTGCACAGTTCTTGACAAGTAATGTAGAATAGCACTGATCAGACAAACATTTATAGCTCGATCGTGTCAAATTTACTAAATATTATTAGAATTGTGTAAAATTTAGTGTTCTATTTGTAAAGTTTAGCCTTCGCTTTCGCTCAAGGTCTGACCATCTCACAACAGCACGCAACTAAACAAGTAAAAAAATACAAATTATCTCATCTCAACCTGACTTTATGAGCAAAGTTCTAGTGATATTAGGCGAATTGAGCGATCGCGACATCGATTGGATGCTCGCCAACGGCACCCGCACCCAAGTCCTCCCCGGCACCACCCTCATCACCGAAGGTCAGCCCTTAGACGCCCTCTACATAGTTCTGGAGGGAACTTTGAGCGTTGCTGTATCATCTTTGGCCGACAAAGAAATTGGAAAAATTATTTCCGGGGAAGTGTTGGGCGAAATGTCTTTTGTAGACGGGAGGCTTCCTTCTGCTAGCGTCACGGCAATTGAAGAGTGCCTCATCCTGTCAATTCCGAGGCGGCTGCTAACTGAAAAACTCGAGCAAGATGTGCTTTTTTCCCTGCGGTTTTATCGGGCGATTACCAAATTTTTGTCGTCGAGACTGCGGGGTACAGTAAAACGCTTCGGCGAAGAGACTGATTATTTATCATATAAAGACCCCGACGACGAGGGCGCCATCCCGCAAAATGTTGAAAATCCAGAAGATTTGGCTGAATCTAGATTTCAATGGCTGTTGCAGCGTTTGAAGGGCAGTTGAAGTTCGGCAACGGATGAGTGTACGGGATTTAAGGGATGTTGAGGGGAGTTCGGCAACGGATGCGCTTTCTTCGCATTTAACGGATGGATGTTGAAGTTTGAGGGAAGAGGTTCGAGGGAAGAAGGAAAAAATAATGTTATCCGCTTTGCCTCTTTCTTGTTTTTCTACCAATGCCCCATTACCAATTGACAATTACCAATTTCCAGTTAGCAATACTTCGGCTACGCGAGCGTACAAGTTCTCAATTCCCAATTAGAAAACATATTTTTCAGCGACGCGCCAGTAGCGGGAAAAACGCTTCAAATCAATGTAACCATCGTAGCGGACAAAGGGTTCTGGCGGCAAAACTTCTACAGGGATCGATCGCTTAATTTCCCGGCAAATATCCTGAAACCGAGGACTGGGACTTTCCGCAGTCACCACTTGATTCGCGCCGGATTCGATCGCAAAAGCGATAACTTCCGCAGCCACATCGCCCCGCCGAATAACTACCGGCAACTCCAGCAAACATTCGTAAATAAACACCATTCGTTTGAGACTCAACTGCCATTCATCAATGAGCGCATCATCCCAAACCCAGATTGCCGGTGCCTCTGGGTGCGCTTGAAAAGCGGGGCCTTCAGGACTCAAACAGTCGCCGTGCAGCCAAATAATCGGATTGTTCATAAATTAGTAATTGTTGACGGTTGACGGTTGACGGTTGACGGTTGACGGTTGACTACTGCCTACTGACTACTGACTACTGACTTTTATAATTTCTGGGACCTTTTTGATGGTCTTGCCAACTTTTAGAACCGCCGCTGCGATCGACCTTTTCTCCTAAAGGAAACAACTTCCCTTCCAAATATTCGTAAGTTCCCTCAAAATCGCATTGCCCGTACATAGGACAATCGCGACAATAAACCGCCTTAGTGTAACGCTCCAAATTTTCCCGATTAAAAAAATAAGGTTTGTGACTAAAAGTGCTTGCTACCCACTGCCAAGAAAGATTATTGCTCGCCGGATCTCCATCTAGCAAATGTTGCAAAAACCAGCGAGCTCCGGCTTGCCAGCGCACGCGCCGCCAGTGTACGAGATAAGCCGCAGTCCACATCCGCTGGTGGTTGTGCAAATAACCAGTTTCTCGCAACTGGCGACTGAAACTGTCGATGCAAACTAAACCAGTCGTGCCCTCGACGACATCCTGCGGCAGAGTTTCGCTGTAATCTTTAGCAGTGTAACCAGTTTTGTAGGGTTCCCGGTCTTGCCAAATCCCGTTGCCCAATTCGGCGTAAAGTCGCTGCCAATAATCCCGCCAACCCAACTCGTTGACGAGTTTTACGGCATCTTCTCGATGCCGGACCTTCTCCAGCACGGCATCCCGGACTTCCGCAAGACTCAAAACGCCGTAGCGCAAATAGGGCGACAAGCGCGTTACCGCACCGTTGAGGAAATTGCGGGTTGAGGCGTACTTGCCGGGGTCAATTTGTTGCAGGGCTGTCTCGGCTGCTTTCCGCCCGCCTGGGGTTGGGGGTACGCTGCTGTCCCGGGCGTCTGCTGCGGGGAACTGTTCGCGCACGTAGGCTATTAATTCGTCGCGGCTGGCAAATTCCCGCTCCATGTCCTGACTCATTGTTTTCTCAAGCACCTGTTATTGTTTCTTAATGTTAAAGCTATTTGTTCGGGCCTGCGGGGTCGATCGCCCTAAATTGCCCGCTTGCTCCCGGTAACGTAGAGTTTGCCCCAGCAGCAATCGATCGTCGGTTCGCAGCCAAAATTAGCATCAAAGTCAGTACACTCAGGGATAGATATCATACCAAAATCTCATGGAAACTTTTCCGGCGGACGCTCAAGCGATCGCCAGCTTAGCTAACCGACAGCAGCCAGGTACAAAACAACTGGAAAACAGCGAAATTCAAGAGTTCGATCGAGCCATGATGCGCCGCTGCATAGAATTGGCTCGCCGCGCTCTGGGCAAAACCGCACCCAACCCCCTTGTCGGTTCTGTAATTGTCCGAGACGGGAAGATTGTCGGCGAAGGGTTTCATCCCGGTGCCGGTCAACCTCACGCCGAAGTTTTTGCGCTCCGGGAAGCGGGGGAACTCGCCGAAGGAGCGACCGTCTATGTGAACCTGGAACCCTGCAACCACTACGGGCGGACTCCTCCCTGTTCCGAAGCTTTAGTTAAGGCCAAGGTGGCAAAAGTAGTGGCTGGCATGGTCGATCCGAATCCTTTGGTCGCTGGAACTGGGCTGACCCGGTTGCGAGAGGCTGGGATTGAAGTGGTGGCGGGAGTGGAAGGCGATGCTTGCCAAAAACTCAACGAGGCTTTCGTTCACCGAATTTTGTACCGCCGGCCTTTGGGAATTTTGAAATATGCAATGACTTTGGACGGTAAAATTGCTACCAGTAGCGGCCACAGCGCTTGGGTGACAGGCGAGGAGGCTCGGAGCGAGGTACACCGGGTGCGCGTCGGCTGCGATGCTGTGATTGTTGGGGGAAATACGGTGCGTCTGGACAATCCCCTACTGACGAGCCACCAGCCTGATAGGAATAATCCCCTGCGGGTGGTGATGAGCCGCACTCTGGATTTGCCGAAGTCGGCTTGGTTGTGGGAAACCTCTGTGGCGGCTACTTTGGTGCTGACTGAGCCTGGGGTTAACCCGGAATTTCAGGAATTTTTGATCGCCAAAGGGGTGGAAGTTGTGGAACTCTCGCCGCTGACACCGACTAATGTTATGGCTTATTTGTACGATCGATCTTTTCTTTCTGTACTCTGGGAGTGCGGCGGCACTTTGGCGGCCAAGGCAATTGCTGAGGGTGCAGTGCAAAAAATTATGGCTTTTATTGCTCCTAAAATTGTCGGCGGCCAAGCTGCTCCAACTCCTGTAGGAGATTTGGGGTTTTCCGCAATGACTGACGCTTTGACTTTAGAGCGGGTTTCTTGGCGCGCGGTGGGTGCAGATTGTCTGGTGGAAGGCTATTTGAAAATTAAAGATTGAAAGTTAAAAGCGAGTCTTTTTAGTTTTTAATTTTTAACTTTTAACTCCTTTTATGGTTGAAATTCTGATTTGGAGTTTGATGGTTGGCAGTCTCGGCTTGGAGGCTGCGCTCGCGGGTGTATTGGTGAGCCGCGAGCAATTGGCTGCGGGGCAAAAATACGACGAGGAGGAGGAAGTTTTGACTCGGTACGAATCTCAAGAGGATAATTTTAATGCGCCTGAAAATGCGCGCTCGAATGGCAATCCCAAATCCGCTCCTAATGCTGTTGATTTGACGGTTTGGGAGTACAAGATTGTGCGGGCTAGCAGCGATTTGTTTCGCAATCCTGCGATTTTTAACAAGCTGTGCCAGGAAGAGGAGGAAGTTGGCTGGATTTTGCTCGAAAAGCTTGACGACAGGCGGGTGCGGTTCAAACGTCCGATCGCGCTCCGGGACGCCCCGAGGTCTAATTTACCCTTGTTTGACCCTTACCGAACTCATTACGGCCCGCTCTCGAATGCGATGACTTGGGCGGCGGCGATCGTGTTTCTGAGTGCGATCGTGCTTCCTGCTGTTTTGGGCTATGCTTTGGTGTCTACTACTCTAACCAGAAGTCGCTCTAATTGGCCTCCGACACCTGTTCAATCTTTGCCCTCTCCCAGCGGGCAAAAAACTAATAAGTGAAACCAGGAAGATTGGGAATGGGTAACTCTAATTGGTAATTGGTAAATTGACGGCTGTCGAAGCCTTTTTTATAGCAAGTCTAAATCATTTTTCAACCAGATTTTTGTTACGAACCGCGAAGGCGCGTAAGCGATATTATCGCGAAGGAAGACAGGAGAAGTGTGTGTTTGTTGGACTGATTTAGGCTTGCTATATACGTTAGTTATTCTATTTTAAGTTTGGGGGGGTATTTCTGAGGGAGCGGATAGCAATCTCAAGTTATAATTTGTATCGCCTTGAAATTGAGAAACGCGGAGGAAATAAGTCCCCGCAGGCAAAGCCCCATTGCTGACAATTGTTTCTGAAGCCGTGCCTAAATTGTTAGACGAAGCAATAATATCGTCTAATCCAACTGCGCCGTTGCCGTTCAGATCCTGAATTAATTCTACATCAACATCTGCACTCAAACCGTCAACAGTTACACTGAAAAGGCTGGGAGTATTGAGAATGAAACTGTAAATGTCGGCTGGTTCAGCAGCGCCGACAAAATCGCTTGCAGTTTGAATTTCTCCGAGAATGCCCAGGCTTTTTGCTGCGATCAAATTGTCGGCGGGATCGGGGAGAGTGCTCAACAGTCCTTCTTGTTGACCGAATTGAATGTAGTGCTCGATCGCGCTTTTAACTGCGCCGCTTTGGACTGCTGCTGCTACCAGGGGATATTTTTCTAGATAAAAGCTGGGATCGAAGAAAACGCTGGCTTTGCGGTTTTCTAATTGACCGGCTTTGAAGTAGTGTTCAAATGGGGTAAATTGATTGGTTTGGACTGCTGCCTGAACGTCTGGGTTGCTTGCTAGATAAAAATTAAAATCGAAGAATGGGTTTGGGCTGCGAACTTCAAATTGACCGAATCTAATAAAGTGATCGGCTGCTGAAACGCCATTGAGTTTGACTGATACCGCTACATCTGTATTGGTGTCTAAATAATAGCTGGCGTCGAACAGGGCATTCGGGTCGCGATTTTCAAATTTGCCAATTTTTCGGTAGTGATCGAAAGGACTCGATACCGTGCCTCTGGCAACTGCTACGGCGACATCTGGGTTGTTTTCGAGATAAAATTTGCTGTCGAACAGTGTTCTGAGGGTTAGCATTATTAAAAAAATCTCTCTGGACTTTAGTCTGGAAAGTGCACGATCGAGAATCCAGTTTACATCAAAGTTTTGTTTTGTGAGGATGTCTTAATTATGGCTAAATCTACACTGATGGCAATGCTGCGCCGCGCTGCGACTATTGCCCAGAAATCAAGGGAAACGGGCATTCCGGCTGATGAACTGCTGGGGATGCTGACCGATCGCATTCCCAATTCTCCCATATCTCGGCGCCGCTTGCTGCACGGGGGCTTAGCTGCTGCGGGGGCTGTCGCTGCTGCGACTTTTACCAGGGAGGGAGGGGGAGCTTTTGCTCAACAGGGCGGACGATCGCCGATTTTGGTTGTGGGTGCGGGAATTGCGGGTTTGACGGCGGCCTATCGCTTGCGCCAAGCGGGCGTGCGCGCCGATATAATCGAGGCAACGAACCGCGTAGGGGGGCGGATACGCACTATTCCCAAGGTGGCTGGAACGCTAATTCCGGCGGATTTGGGGGGAGAATTTATTGACACCGGTCATACTAATTTAATCTCGCTGGCGACGGAATTGGGTTTGCAGGCGATCGACTTAGCCCAAGTGCAGAGTGGATTGGTGAAGGATACTTTTTTCTTTCAAAGGCGCCGCTTTTCTCTTGAGCAATTAATCGCAGATTTTGCGCCGCTAGCGGCTAAAATTAATGAAGATGTGGAGGCTATTGGAGATAACATTAGCTATCAAGATTTTACGGAAACAGCGGAAAGATTGGACAATCTTTCGATCGCTGAATATCTAGACCAAGCTGATACTAGCACGATTGTCCGGCAGTTACTCCGCATTGCTTACACGGGGGAATACGGTCGAGATCCCGAGGAACAGTCGGCGTTAAATCTGCTGTTTTTAATCGGTTCTGAAGCTGGCAATTTTGAATTGTACGGCAACAGCGATGAGCGTTATCAAATTGACGGCGGCAACAGTCAAATTATCAACCGTTTGGCGGGTCAATTGTCTGGTTCGATCGAGGCGGGGACGGTTTTGGAAGCGATTACTCTTTTGCCGGATGGTCGCTATCGGGTAAATTTGCGATCGGGACTAAGCGCGTTCGAGCGCACTTACGAGCGAGTTTTGTTAACTTTGCCGTTCAGCACTCTGCGAGACGTTAAAATTAACGTACCTTTGCCCCAACCAAAGCGCAGGGCGATCGAGCAATTGGGTTACGGTACTAATTCTAAGCTGATTACTGGCTACCGCAGCCGCATTTGGCGAGAAACGTATCGATCGACTGCTTCTGTTTATAGCGATTTAGGATTCCAGAGTACCTGGGAAGCTACACCTTTTGCCCCTACTCCTAACGGTTTAGTTACTAATTTTACAGGAGGAAAGCAGGGTTTGTCGATCGGTGCCGGAACTCCAGAAGACCAAGCACAAAGATTTTTGAACCAATTTGAAATAGTTTTTCCCGGAGTGAGAAATTTGCGATCGGGCAAAGCTGTGCGAGCTTATTGGCCGGGAGAACGCTTTTTCAAAGGTTCTTATGCCTGCTATTTAGTCGGACAGTGGACGCAAATGTACGGCGTTGAAGGCGAACGAGTTGGCAATTTATATTTTGCCGGGGAACACACTTCGCTGGAAAATCAAGGTTACATGGAAGGCGGTTGCGAAACTGGACAAAGGGCGGCTTTTGAAATTTTGCAAGATTTGGGTTTGATAGCTTCTGCTGATGCTTTGAATGCTCGAACTGCGAGCAGTTTGAACAGTCGCCGTCCCAGCCGGAAAATTCCCGGAGCGCGGAATCTTGGCAATAGAAAGCCGAGTATTAGATAATCTCGTAAGGTGCGCATTGCGCACCTACAGATATGGCGTACAACTTATCAAATAATCTCGTCCGGGTTAATTCCCCGCTCGCGCAAATATTCAGCCAGTCGTTCGGCCCGTTCACGTTCGCGATCGGCCCGCTGGCGTTCTGCTGCTAACTCTTCTACACCCCATAAAAGCAGATTTCCTGCTTCATCCCACCAGCGCAACCAATAGCCTGTACGCTGTTCTTTCTCCCCTCGCCACGTTCCTAAATATAAACCAATATCTGCCATCCAGTGGCGACCTTCCGCGTCGGGAAATTCTAGTTCGTAGTTGCCATTTTGCAAGCGATATACTTCCAGCAAGCCAGTTTCTGGGTCAAAAATGACGTAAGTTGGTACTTGCAGAATTTGTTCGTAAAAAAACCACTTTCCCGGAGGAAAAGTACGTTTAATAGAATATTCCCCACCGTCTGTTTCCGACAAGAATTCCATTACAATGGTCGGGATTTCTCCTTCCAAGTTTGGGGTATAACTTTTGCGGTCTCTTCTAGACTCTGCGGGCAGTACCGACGGTACATAAACCCAATCTGGTGCTTTGATTATTAACTCGCCGTTGACAGTAGCGCAAATGCCAAAGTTGCTGGCTATCAGCATTAGTGGCCCGATCGATCCTCTCAGTTCTAAGATTTCTCGCAATGCTCCAGCAATTAGCGGTTGACCTGTATTCTCCACTGGTTTTTCTTCTAATTGGAAGCCGTCTGGCAACTTCTCCCAAGTTACGATGAGTTCTACCGTTTTTTGTCCTGGGTTATCTTGAGTAACGACCATGACTTTACTTTCTAAAGTTTGATGTCTTATCATAGCATAACGCAACGCGAGCGCAACGCACCGTACTTATAGATATGCAAGCGTAAAATTTATGTAAATTATCTTGTACAATTAATTTTAGATATTCCCGAAAAAATATGAATATTTTACATTTAACAGTAGCTTTATCAAGTTTGCTAATCTCGCCGATATCAGCTCGCCTTTTGCTTGCAGACTCTACAAATACAATTGCTCAAAACTCACCAATTGACGAGCCGTTTTGCTACATAAAAACCCCCGACGGCAAAACAGTAGACTTGGGCAAGTTGTGCGCCAAACAGCCAGCTTCTGGAACTTCCCAAACTTGCATTCCCGGTTCCAACATTTCTGCAAAAGTGTCAATTGCGGCGGCTAATTATGACGGCAAGTTTTTCAGCGGTCAAGTGCTTAATCAAGGCTGCAAAATAATCAAGAATGTCAAAGTCAATTATGAAGTTTTGGATGAGTCAGGCAATTTAATTGACAACGGATTTATCGACGCTGAACCAGTTACTCTTGCACCCGGACAGTCAGCCGTCTTTCGGGGTGCAGTTGTCGCCGGGGCTAAGGTGCAGGCTACTCATGCAGACGGTCAGGAATGATTTTAGATTTGAGATTGTAGATTTTAGATTGAAGAATTGGACAATTAACCCCACGGATGAATCCGGGGGCTTTGTATCCCGGATGCTTTCGGTGAAGAATGATTGTTGAGATTTGTCCGATCGCTGATATCATATTCAGGCTCAGATATCTCTATGACTTACGCAGAGATCCCCCTAAATCCCCCTTAAAAAGAGGGATTTTGAATAATAATAATCTTGTGCCACCCTTACTAAGGGGGGTTAGGGGGGATCGAAGTTTGAATATTATTGCAGAGATCCCCAAAAACAGAATTTGCGAGGGCAAAATATCTTGAAAACTCGATCGACATACTGGCAAATCTTACCCTACATCCGTCCCCAAAAACAAACCATCGGTAAAGCATTAGCTTGTACCGTAGTATTTACCGTATTTTGGCCGATTATAGCGTGGCTGGTTGGCGAAACAGCCAAATTTATAGGCCAAGGAGATTTAAAAGGGTTTGCTGAAATTGCTGCACTCAGCGCCATTATATTTCTACTTCGCGGTACAGCCCAGTACGGTCAAGATACGCTGATGGCAAAAGCAGCTTTGACTATTGCTTTAGAAATCCGCAAAAAAGTCTACTCCCACCTGCAAAAACTCAATCTCGGCTACTTTGAAACTGCCAAAACTGGAGATTTATCCTACCGCCTCACAGAAGATATTGACCGCATTGGCGAAGTCGTAAATAAATTTTTTCATCAGTTTATCCCTTGTGTTTTGCAGCTAATTGCCGTCCTGGGATATATGATTTATCTCAACTGGCAATTAACTTTGGGTGCATTAATTATTGCACCGCTGATGGCTATCTTAATTGGTTGGTTTGGCGAGAGACTGCTGAGTTACTCGCGGCAAAGTCAAAATCGCATCTCTGATTTATCCGCTTTGCTGACAGAAGTATTCAGCGGCATTCGTTTAATCAAAGCATTTGTGGCTGAAGACTACGAAATTGCCCGCTTTGCAGAAGAAGCAGAACAAAACCGCCGCGCTAAGTATCTGTCAGAACGAATAAAAGCACTTCAGTTCGTTGTAGTTGGTTTTCTGGAAGCGATGAGCGTGATTTTGCTCTTTTTCCTGGGAGGTTGGCAAATTGCTCAAGGAAATCTCACAGGTACTCAATTTATCAGTTATATCGCAGGGGTGGCACTTTTAATTGACCCCATTGCCATTACAACTGCTAATTACGGGGATTTTAAGCAGGGAGAAGCTTCTAGCGATCGCATTTTTGAATTATTAGCAATTGAACCAACAGTAGTCGAAAAACCGGGTGCAATTGAACTTCCCCACGTTACCGGAAAAGTCGAATACCGCAATATTAATTTTGCCTATAACTCAGAGACACCCATTCTGCAAAACATGAGTTTGTTGGTGCTTCCCGGAGAAATGATTGCCCTTGTCGGCGCATCCGGTGCGGGTAAAACTACTTTAGTAAACTTGTTACCCAGATTTTACGATCCGCAAGCGGGACAGATTTTAATTGACGGTATTGATATTCAAGATGTCACCTTAAATACTCTGCGGCGGCAAATCGGAATTGTACCGCAAGAAACGATTTTATTTTCGGGTACAATTGCTCAAAATATCGCTTTCGGTCAATCTTATTATGAACTGAAAGATGTGCAAAAAGCTGCGGAGATTGCTAACGCTCATCAATTCATTAGTGAGTTTCCCGACGGCTATCAAACTTGGGTAGGAGAAAGGGGTGTAAATTTGTCTGGGGGACAGAAACAAAGAATTGCGATCGCCCGTGCAGTTCTGCTCGCTCCCAGAATATTGATTTTGGATGAAGCGACATCGGCGCTGGATTCGGAATCCGAAGGTTTAGTGCAAGAAGCGCTGGAAAGATTGATGCGCGATCGCACTGTCTTTATTATCGCGCACCGCTTGGCGACTGTGCGGAGAGCCGATCGCATTTTAGTTTTGGAAAAAGGCAGAATTGTCGAATCTGGGACGCACGAGGAGTTGCTGGAAAAGGGCGATCGATATGCTGGCTACTACGCTCAACAGTTTAGTCAGTAGGCTACGTTAGAAACCGGGTTTTTAGCCGTTTCTGCTGGCCTCAACGAAGTATTCTCGAAAAAAACCCGGTTTCTAATCGCCCGTGGGTCAGTGATGTTCTAGATGAATAGCGCATATACTTAAAATACAACAACTACCCAAGATATTAAACACAACGAGTCAGTACAACCATGCCTGCTAAAGATGCCTTTCACGAAGTCGTTAAAATCGCTCTCCAGAAAGATGGATGGCAGATTACTCACGATCCATACACTTTACAGGCAGGAACTCTCGAACTTTACATCGACTTGGGTGCCGAAAAGGTGGTTGCGGCAGAAAAAGACGGACAGAAAATCGCCGTTGAAATCAAAAGCTTTATTGGCCCATCCAAAATATCCCAATTTTACACAGCTTTAGGACAATTCATTAGTTATCGAGCAGCTTTACAACAACAAGAAACAGACCGCATTTTATACCTGGCAGTACCCAGTAATGTCTACGATAGTTTTTTCACAATGGGGTTTATTCAGTCTTTAGTTCAACAAAATCAAATTCATTTGATGATTTACGATATAGAGCAAGAGGCGATCGCACAATGGCAAATCTAGACCTTTATAGGCAGCACATCCAAAATCTGCTCTCCCAACACGCTAGTCTTGTTTGGGATGAGCGCATTCAGGCTCAAACTATCTTTGATGTCGAGCGCGATCATTATCAATTAGTCTATGTCGGCTGGCGCAATCAGCGGCGAATTTATGGCCCGGTTTTGCACCTGGATATTATGGAAAATAAAATCTGGATTCAGCAAGATGGAACCGAGGTGGGTATTGCTAACGAGCTCGTAGAATTGGGAGTTCCTAAACAAGATATTATACTTGGTTTTGACCCTCCTAATATGCGGAAATTAACTGAATTTGCCATAGGGTAGTGCCCTGAAGGAAAGGATCGAGAGAATAAAACTGAATTCAAAGAAAAGTAGGCATTTAGAGTTGTAAATTAG
>NZ_JAUBPO010000090.1:0-31074 GCF_036700785.1 Microcoleus sp. S28C3
AAGTTTTATCCCTCTGTGGTTGGGACTATATCCTTGAAGCTATATTAAGTGCAACTTCATAGTAAATTGGTATAAGTCAAGTTAAATGTAGTTCATCAAGTATTAAACCCGGGGGGGGTAACAACCCGACTAGAACACAGATCGAGTAAAGATTTACCCGACTTCTGCTAAAATAAAGATAGGCAAGATAGGCAGCCTAATGGTTAGATACTTGCGGATCAAAAAAAATGTTACCAACATTCTAATAAGACTCACTTACAAACACAACTGACTTATGCTAAGTTGATAGGTGTTCGGGAATAAAAGAATGATTTATCCTACAAATTTCATATCCCAATTCAGCAACGGCATTTACTAATCTATTTGAATTGTGAACAATTCAACAATCATGATAATATATAAAATCAAATCCTTAATCAATTCTTTGTCTGGACCCAAAACTTTATGCCTGGTATTGCTACTATTAGGTATATTTTTTAGGTTTGTCAATCTTGACCAAAAAATTTACTGGCGTGATGAAGCACTTACTTCATTACAAATCTCTGGTTATACCCAAAAAGAATTCATTCAACAAACCTTCAAGGGTCAAATTATTAGCTCTGAAGATTTACAGAAATATGTGCATATTAGACCAGAAAAATCCCTAACAGATACCATTAATGCTTTGGCAACAGAAACCCCCGAACATCCACCCCTTTATTACATTATTCTACGGTTTTGGGTACAGTACTTCGGTGATTCTGTGGCAGTAATTAGAAGCCTTTCTACTTTTCTGAGCTTACTGGTGTTTCCTTGTATTTACTGGCTATGTATGGAACTATTTAAGTCTCCTACGGTAGGCTGGATGGCAGTTGGATTAATAGCCGTATCACCATTTCATGTACAGTATGCCCAGCAAGCACGAGAGTATAGTTTTTGGACTGTAACAACCTTACTATCAAGTGCTGTATTGTTACAAGCCATGCGGCAAAAAACTAGAGTTGGTTGGGCAATTTATGCAGCGACGCTAGCGATCGGACTATATGGTTACTCTTTCTTTGTATTTGTTGCAATTGCACATGGTTTGTATATTTTAATAACTTCTAATTTTCGATTTACCAAGACACTGATTTCTTATTTTGCAGCATCGATTGTAGGATTTATAACTTTTATACCTTGGATTTGGACTACTATTTATCACTTACCGGAAGTAAATCGGTCAATGGAATGGACTAATGAAAAAGCAAGTTTATTAGACTTGTTTAAAATGTGGTTCAGTAATATAAGATTAATTTTTTTTGATTTAGAAATACCTAAAATACCATCTTTTAGTTTATTCTATTCATTGGTTTTATGTATTACTGTGTTGATTGGATATTCAATTTATTTTCTATGTCGTCACACCCCAAAACAGGTTTGGCTGTTTGTATTAATATTAATTATTTCTAACTCTTTACCTTTAATGTTACCCGATGTAATTTTTGGGGGAACCCGGTCAACAACTGCTCGATATTGGATTCCTTGCTATTTAGCCATTCACCTATCTATCGCTTATCTTTTTACTACTAAAATTGCCTCTATAGAAATTTCACAACCAAGAAAATTTTTGAAAATAATCATAGCTATTGTGATTTCCGGTCAAGTTTTAGCCTGTGCGGTGAATGCTAACACAAAAGTGTCGATAAGTAATCCATCTCAGAATGAGAAATTAAGTCAACTTATTAATCAAACTAATCACCCACTTGTAGTGAGTAGTAATTATAAATATAACCCTACTGAATTATTATCTTTGAGTTATTTACTTGATTCAAAGGTGCGGCTTCAGTTAGTCAAGAGCTCTGATTTGCCTGATATTCCTAATAAATTTAGTGATGTGTTTGTTTACAGCCCTTTCGGCTTACCTCCAGTATGGCAGGATGAATTACCAAAAAAATATAACCTAGAGCCTGTTCAGGAGTTAATAAACTTGTGGAAGTTAACAAAAATAAATTGAAATCGGGGGCAATTAGAGGAGTATCTGTCAGTTTAGAATTTAAAAATTTTATAACTATTTTTAGATTTTTCCAAAATTTATGGTATAAAATAGCTATATAACTTATTGATTAATATCACTCAGAAAATATGCACCTAAAAATTCCTACTTCAGTTAATGATCTGATAAAAAATACAAAATTTTGGCAGAAAAATTACTTGTTCCTGCGAGAATTCAAATACTTTCCTAAAGTTGTAATCTTAGCTCTAGTATTTTCATTTCTGGCAGCGACTTTTGAAGGTGTTGGTATTGGGTTTCTGCTTTCCTTTTTACAAAGCTTGACGAATCCTGATGCAGCACCGATTAAGACAGGAATCGGCTGGTTTGATGTTTGGGTATTAGGAGTCAATACATCTGCTACCAGCCGATTCTACCGAATATCAGCTTTAATATGGCTGAGTACCTGGACGCGCGCCTTATTTAACTATTTGGCGCAGACTTATACGGAAAATTGTCAACTTAATTTGATGGATCGGCTCCGCAAACAGATTTTTGAACAACTTCAAGCTGTAAATCTGAGTTACTTTGCTACAACAAAATCAGGAGAATTGATTAATACAATTACCTCGGAAATAGAAAAATTTAAGAACATTTTTAATGGCAGTGCTTTCTTGTTCACTAGGGGGCTAACCATCGCCATTTACCTGATGTCGATGATTTTGATTTCGTGGCAGTTGTCACTCATTTCAATAATGCTTTTCACTCTTATGGCTGTAGGCTTGTCTACGTTGAATAAGCGAGTCCGTGAAAGAAGTTTTGAAATATCAACCGCTAATGGACAATTTACCACAACAGCTATAGAATTTATTAGTGGAATTCGGACAATTCAGTCATTTGCTACTCAGGATTTTGAGCGAAAGCGTTACTACAAAGCTAGTGAAGATTTTGTCAGCGCCTCTGTCAGAATTATCCGGCTTTGGGCAATGGTAAAGCCCATTGCGGAAGGGATAGCAACTACAATTTTAATTGGTATGATTCTTGTAGCGTTCACGGGTGTTTTAACGAATGGTCCGCTGAAAGTAGCTTCATTACTAACATTTCTATTTATCCTGGTGCGCTTAGTTCCAATTATCCAAGATGTGAATGGAACTAGAGCAGTTCTTAGTAGTTTGCACGGCTCTGCTGAGAATATCAAAGACCTTTTGAGAACGGATAATAAAACATATTTTAGAAATGGTTCAATTGAATTTTTAGGATTAAAGGACTCCATCGAGTTTATCGGTGTAGATTTTGGCTACGATACTAATGATTTGGTTCTCCAAAACATCACGCTATCCATTGAACGAGGAAGGATGACAGCGCTGGTAGGAGCTTCCGGTGCTGGCAAAACAACTTTGGCTGACCTGATTCCTCGATTCTACGATCCAACACAAGGGAAGGTGCTTATTGATGGAATGGATCTACGACAGTTTGAGATCCACTCTCTGCGACAAAAGCTGGCTATAGTAAGTCAGGATACTTTCATTTTTAATACTTCGGTTCGCAACAATATTGTTTATGGAAAAGAAGGCGCAACAGAAAAGGAAATTCAAGAAGCAGCTCGACTCGCCCATGCTCTAGAATTTATTCAAGATATGCCAGAAGGATTTGAGACTCAACTCGGAGATAGGGGGGTACGATTGTCAGGCGGTCAACGCCAACGGATTGCGATCGCTCGTGCTTTGTTACGCAATCCAGAAATTTTAATTTTGGACGAAGCAACCAGTGCTTTAGACTCTGTATCAGAGCGATTGATTCAGGAGTCTATAGAAAAGCTTTCTGTAGGTCGTACCGTAATTGCGATCGCACATCGTCTATCAACTATTATGCGAGCCGACAAAGTTATTGTACTCGAGCAGGGAGAAATCGTAGAGCAAGGAACCTATAACGAATTACTGGCGCTACGCGGCAAACTTTGGGATTATCACCAAATACAAAATCAATGAGGTGATACAGAAGGACAGAAAAAACTCAACCACTTTTACAAAGGAATAAAGATATGAGTGCAAGTCAAAACCTTTCAAAAATTAAAAATCCAGGTTACATGATTCAGTTAGATGCCCTTAGAGGAATAGCTGTATTTGCTGTAATGCTTGAACACTTTGTAACAAGCAATGTTTCGGGTTCTATTCTCTCTTATTTGAAACCAATTCTCCATTGGGGTACATCAGCAATTACACTTTTTTTCGTACTTAGTGGTTTCTTGATAACTGGTATTCTCCTCCGGTGTAGAGATACCATCAAATCAAATAATCAAAGTATCGGATTTACACTTAAAAGATTTTATATACGGCGTTTTCTCCGGATATTTCCTATTTACTATTTAGCCCTTGCTGTCACTGCTATTGGCTTCAATCAAGTTAGAAGTGTCTTTTTTTGGCACTTGACTTATACAACCAACATTATGGTTCTAATCAGAGGTGAATGGGATGATACTTCAAGCCACTTTTGGACATTAGCCATGGAGGAACAATTTTATCTAATTTGGCCGTGTGTTATGCTATTCTTGCCTAAAAAACACTTGTTAAAAGCTATATTTATAACCATTGGTCTGGGAGTTGTATCTAAGTTTATATGCTATGGATTTAACTTCAATGAAGTCCAGATTCTTGTTTTCCCTCTTGCATCTATGGATTCACTGGCACTAGGTGCTTTACTCGCATTCTACAAACATAACCACGAGCAGTTTAAGCAAAATCAGCATATTTTATGTAATTTAGGATTATGGGTTTGCTTGCCATTACTTATTTTGTTGAATAATATAGCGCTATTTAATATGCTGGTTAGACCAACCGTTTTGGCAATTTTCTATATATGGTTAATCAATCGGGCATCGGAAGGCTTTAGCGGTCTTCCTGGAAAGATTTTGGAACTGAAACCTCTTGTATTTCTGGGCAAAATTAGTTATGGAGTCTATCTTTACCATGTGTTCCTAAATCCTACCTTTGCGAAAGCCTATGAGTTGAATTTATTCTCTCAAATTCCGCTACCGCTTGAGGTTTTATTGAAAATGATAATTACACTGGCGATTGCAATACCATCTTGGCTATTGTTTGAAAAACCGATTAATAACTTAAAACGCCACTTTAGTTATAAAAAGATATAAAAAAAATATTTTTTATCAATTCCGTGGCTAAAAATACTCTGACTCTCTACGAAAAAGCCTTTTCTCAAAAGCGAGGATAACAATGAAATCCCTATCTGCATCTCAGCTATTCCATAAATATCAAGCAAATGTTTGGTTAGTATTCAGCCTAATATTATTCACGGGTTGCACTTCTTTTGCCGCAGCACAGTTAGTTAATCCTATAGTCTTTAATGTCACGGACATTTGGTTTGATAGTGATATCAATAAAAGCTTCTTCCGAATGAGTGACTCAAATTACAACCATGCTACAATTTCAGCTCATCCTCTGTATGCATTGTTTAGTTGCTTACCAATATTAGCAATCCTAACAATCTTTCATTTGGAACCTATTACAGGTGTCAGAGCATTTATTTCTGTAGTTTCTGGGCTTTTCATTGGAACAATATTCATCCTCTTCAGATTGCTAGGCTACCAAAAAATTGATGCAGCAATTTTTAGTATTTTGGCATCCATAACCGCAGCCGCAAGATTTTGGTTTGTTGTCCCAGAATCGTTCTTATTTGGAGGAGAGACTATTTTACTTGTGTACTGTCTTGTTACAGTAGCAGATTATCGTCAACTTTCCCCTTACTGGTATATGGCTGCGAATGTTTTAACCGTAGGTATAACAATCACCAATTTGATGGCAGGAATCATAGCGACTATTTCAAAAAATCGATGGAAACAATGTTTGAAAATTTTTGCTGGTGCTTTTGTTCTATTCATACTGTTAGCTATTATCCAAAAATTTTTCTTTCCAACTGCCGCGTTAAGAGCAATTTTTACTAGAGGAGCAGCAGAGCAAACGGACTATTTATACTGGCCTTCAAATATCTCTATGGTGTTAAAGAGATACAGTATTTTTTTCTTCCATTCCATTGTGATGCCCTCTCTTGAGATCATTAATAGTAATTGGGTTGGTTCATCTGGAGGTCAAGTATTGAGTATTCAGACATCAGCTCTAGGCTCAGGTGGCTGCTGGGGGAAAGTTGCAACTGTTACTTGGGGAGGGTTATTAGCCCTGGGATTGTATGCACTTTTTTCCGTAAAGCAGCATCCTCAATTAAGATTCACCCTTGGGTTGACGCTACTGGGACAGCTATTACTTCATACCATTCATGGTTTTGAAATCTTTCTCTATTCATTACATTATGCTCCTTCATTAGTAATATTAGTGAGTCTCGGAGTCCTCACAAAAATGCGACCTGTGGTGCTTGGATTAGCATTTATTCTAGTGGTGACAGCGGGAATTAATAATGCACTTCAATTCTCCAATGCGATCGATATTCTTCAAAATGCTCAGATTATTGGTCCCGAAAAAGTTCTATTACGTTAACTAACTTAATCTCTTATGCAATTCGTCGCTCTTATGGATGCTATAGCTTGCGGTTTAGCCCCTGTCACTACCTCCACCCCAGGGCTGATGGAAGTTCAGCGCGATCGAGATAATGGCATTTTAGTCCCGCCTCGTGACACTCTGGCGATCGAGAATGCTTTGGAGCGCTTAATTACAGACCGCCCCTACCTGGAAAAATTGCGCCGTAATGGCTATGCTGCGGCACAAAAGTATAGTTGGCATGGGAATGCCGGCGATAATCTGACTTTGTACGAAGCAACTTTGTCTCAAAAAAGAGGTAGTAAATGAAGCTTTGCCTCGTTACACACAAAGTCATGAAAGGCGACGGTCAAGGTCGCGTGAACTATGAAGTCGTCACAGAAGCGATTCGCCGCGGTCATCATGTTACCTTGTTAGCGAGTGACGTAGACCCGAAACTGCAACAACACAGTCAGGTCGATTGGATTTCTATTCCAGTTAAAGGGTATCCATTGCAACTTGTTCGCGAAATAGCTTTCTCCACTCAAAGTGCTTGGTGGTTAAATAAACATCAAAAAGAATTTGACGTTATTAAACTCAATGGTGCAATTACTTCGGCTAAGGGAGATGTGAATGCAGTGCATTTTATCCATAGTTCCTGGTTGCGATCGCCCTGCAATCTCTCAACACAAAATCTGAGCTTGCGTGGCACTTATCAGCGGTTTTACACTGCCTTAAATGCTGATTGGGAGAAAAAAGCCTTCGATCGCGCGAAAGTCGTAGTAGCCGTTTCTGAGAAAGTCGCCCAAGAATTAATCGCGATCGGTGTTCCACGCGATCGAATTCGGACGATCTTAAATGGCATTGATTTACGAGAATTTGCTCCTGGTATTGTTGATCGGCAAAAATGGGGTTTATCAGAGGAAGTGCCTCTGGCGCTATTTGCTGGAGATATCCGTACACCTCGGAAAAACTTGGACACAGTCTTGCATTCCTTAGTGCAAGTTCCCCAATTGCACCTTGCAGTTGTGGGTGGAACCGCAGGTAGTCCCTATCCTGAGTTAGCGCGATCGCTAAAATTAGATGATCGGGTACATTTTCTGGGATTGCGGCAAGATGTCCCCGACTTGATGAAAGCAGCAGATTTTTTAGTTTTTCCGTCCCGTTATGAGCCTTTTGGTTTAGTGGTACTGGAAGCAATGGCGACAGGAATACCGGTGATTACGGCTGCTACGACGGGGGCGGCCGAGTTGGTGACACCAGACTGTGGCTTCGTTTTGCCAGACTCAGAGGATACACAGGCTTTAGCTGAGGCGTTGAATCAATTAGTTAAATGCGATCGGCAACAAAGACAGCAAATGGGTCAAGTAGCTAGAACTATAGCCGAACAGCATAGCTGGGCTAATATGGCAAGTAATTATGTGAATTTATTTGAGGAACTCCAGCCGTGCTGACTATCTCAGTTGTCATTCCCAGTTACTGTCGCCCGAAAGACTTAGCACGCTGCTTAGACGCACTCAAAAAACAAAAACGTCCTGCTGATGAAGTCTTAGTAGTAGTTCGGGATACGGATACTGAAACTTGGACATTTGTCCAAACATTAAACTCAAAATTCTTACCACTGCGAACTGCCACAGTGAGAGAGTCTGGTGTGGTAGCCGCCATGAATGTAGGAATGGATGTCGCTTGTGGGGCTATCGTCGCCTTTACCGATGATGATGCCGCACCTCACACCGATTGGCTGGAACGCATCGAGGCTCACTTTTTGTCAGATAGCAATATCGGTGGGGTAGGGGGGCGGGATTGGGTGTATCACGGCACCCAGTTAGAAAAGGGGGAACGCGAAGTAGTGGGACAAGTGCAGTGGTTTGGCAGAGTCATCGGCGGACATCACTTAGGGATGGGAGAAGCCCGTGAGGTAGATGTGCTCAAGGGTGTAAACATGAGTTTTCGGCGGAGTGCGATCGGCCAAATGCACTTTGATCGCCGGATGCGAGGTACTGGAGCCCAGGTACACTTTGAACTAGCATTTAGTCTGGCCTTAAAACGGGCAGGCTGGAAGCTAATCTACGATCCAAAAGTAGCAGTCGATCACTTTCCAGCCCAACGTTTTGACGAAGATCAACGCAATAGATTCAATGACATTGCCTTGATTAATGCCGTACACAATGAAACTTTAGTTTTGTTAGAAAACCTATCATTGACTCGACGTACTGCATTTGTATTCTGGGCAACATTCGTAGGAACACGAGATGCCCCGGGTTTTTTACAATGGTTACGATTCCTACCTAAAGAAGGCACCTTAGCAGGACAGAAATTACTGGCATCTCTACGTGGACGTTGGCAGGCTTGGGAAACATGGCAACAGTCCGAATAAAGATGTAAGATGTTAGGTGTTAGGTGCTAGGGAAAACAATTCTTCAAACCTAAAACCTAGTTAAAGATTCCTAAAAGCTAAGATTTAAAACTGAATATCTAGTTAAAGATTCCACAAACCTAAAAAGTAGTTAGTAATGAGTCAAATACAGGGAATTCCGAATAACTCTCGAAAACAGGGCTTCTCTCTGACACTACAACCCCAGGCAGCTTGGATGGCAATCCTGGGACTTTTACTGATTACTGCCCTCTGCCTTGCAGCAGGTCTGGGTAAAGTTCTGAATATAATCTTTCCAGCGGGTTCTCTTGCCGTCGGCCTGTTCCTATATTTGCGGTATCCCATCCTCTATGTAGGTTTCACTTGGTGGGTGTTTTTCCTCACACCTTTTATTCGCCGTGTATCGGATTTTCGGAGCGGTTTTACCGATCCCAGTCCCATGTTGTTAGCCCCTCTACTGGTGGCAACGATCACCATTATAACTTTCTACCGCAACCTTCCCAAAGCACATGAACAAGGTGGCTTACCTTTTATCCTATCTGCTATGGGTGTGTTTTATGGTTTTCTGGTTGGTCTGATTAATGGCTTACCTGTTCCGGCGATCGTCTCTCTGATGACTTGGGTCAGCCCCATTTTGTTTGGTTTCCACTTATTTGTGAACTGGCGAGATTATCCCAGCTATCGCGAAAACATTCAGCGCACTTTTCTCTGGGGTGTATTAGTGACAGCATCCTATGGCGTCTATCAATACTTAGTTGCACCTGAGTGGGATCGTTTCTGGCTGATACAGACCAAACTATATACCAGTATGGGAAAACCAGAACCCCTTGGACTTCGAGTGTGGAGTACCATGAATGCGCCCTTACAGTTTGGAATAGTAATGCTAGCGGGGAATATCTTGCTATTTATTGGTCAAGGCAATTTGCGTATTCCTGGTTTAGCAGTTGGCATTTTGTCTGTCCTGCTAACATCGGTACGCACAGTTTGGGGAGGCTTGATAATAGCTTTAATTACCCTGCTCGGTTCTCTAAAAGGGAGTTTTCAAATTCGTTTAATTGCTTTTATCTTGATGATCGCCCTATGTATTGTACCGTTGTCCACAGTCGAGCCATTTTCTCAAGTCATTCAGTCTCGTGTAACCAGTTTGACTAACGTTAAGGACGATCAGAGTGCAAAGGACAGAGCAGACCTCTACGGCAAAACACTAAATCTTGCGCTGAGTGAGGTTATTGGTAAGGGAAATGGAACTCTTCAGCCGATCGACAGTGGAATTATCGAACTACTTCTCACCTTGGGCTGGATGGGAGCCATTCCCTATATAGGTGGTTTACTCCTAAGTTTTTACAGCCTGTTCCAATCCTCTAAGTCTAAGTCCGATCCGTTTCCCAGTGCTGCTCGTGCTATTGTTGTTGGGTTCTTGCCGATGCTAGCTGGTTCAAATGTGATCGTTGGTATCTCTGGCATGGTTTTCTGGGGATTTTTGGGTCTAGGGATGGCAGCTAATAAGCACTACCAGCATCAACGGATCGTCGGGTTCAAATCTAGTCTATAATCAATTTTTGAATAGTGTTTGTAACACTTTTGCCAATAGCATCAGTTATTACTCAAAAAAATCTCTGTATCACTGGTAACAGTTTGTGAGGTAAATAACAGAAAATGGAACCACAAAAAACAGTAGGATTTCTCTTAAAGCGTGTCGATTGTAACGACGGAGTAGCCTCTCATTGCGAGACTTTGATGCGCGGCTTCAAAGCGGTTGGTTGGAGGGTTGTCCTGATTACGGGGCAAGTGAATTACGACGCAAGTTCGGAAAAGAGTTTTCAAGCACTCAAAGACTTATCAGAAGACTGGATCGTATTTGAGGATATAAAACCTTTTCTGCCAACTTGGGCTAGTATCAGTCGGATTAAGGAGATAGTAAATAAATATGAAATTTCCCTATTTCACGCACATGGATACTCGATGTTGCTGCTGGCGCGTATCCTCAAAATTGTCACTGGGTTAGAGTGTGTTGCTACCTTTCATTTATTAATCGAAGATGAAAATTCAAACTTCATAAAATTTGTACTGCGACCAAAAATCCGAAAATATCAGATATATTTGAGATCGTTTGCACCAAAAGCTTTTATTGCTTATTCTTCAGAAATTGAAAAATTTTTGATCCAAAATTTGGGTTTTCATAAAAATAAGGTTCGCAAGATATTAGCTGGCACTGATACAAACTATTTTCGTCTTCCTAGTTCAGAAGAGCGACAAAAGGCACGGGAAAAGTTCGGATTTGAGGAAAAAGATCTAGTATGTACTCTCGTAGGAAGACTCAATTGGGTTAAGGGACATGATGTTTTGATCGACGCAGTTAGGCTAATCAGAAAGGAATTTCCCAAAATGTCGTTGAAGTGTTTATTCGCGGGTTCTGGGGATCTGGAGCAGCAAATTAAGGAATATGCCTTTGTCAGTGAAGATGATTCGCATTCTTTTATTTTTGCGGGCTACCTGAATGATATGCGAGAAGTGTATTGGGCATCAGATATTTTTGTTCTACCAAGCCGTTTAGAAGGGTGTGCTTTAGTGGTGGCGGAAGCGATGTGCTGTGGAACAGTTCCGATTCGGACACCAGCAGGAGGAGCTTTGGATCAGATTGAGGAAGGAAAAACAGGTTATATCGTTCCCTTCGATGATGCAGAGGCTTTATCAAAGGCAATCCAAAAGCTTGTGAATCAGGATTTTCGCTTGCAGATGGGTCAACGATGTGCGGAGTATGCTTCCTCGGTGTTCGATCGGGAATTGATGATTGAGAAGACAGTGGAATTGTATTGCGAGTGCTCTGGTATGGAAACAAAATAAAG
The DNA here is from genome assembly GCF_036700785.1 of Microcoleus sp. S28C3. Taxonomy (NCBI): domain Bacteria; kingdom Bacillati; phylum Cyanobacteriota; class Cyanophyceae; order Oscillatoriales; family Microcoleaceae; genus Microcoleus; species Microcoleus sp. S28C3. Next base: position 11,653 of record NZ_JAUBPO010000090.1, read on the forward strand.
TTTGAAACTTGAGCCAACGGAGGACACGGCAATGCCGTTTCCCTACCCCAAAATAATCAATCGCCTTCGCTAAAGATGTAACCATCGCCTGATTAATTGTAGGGAAACGACTGTCTTGTCCCTGGCTGTGGGTAATATTAATTCCTATGCCACCGGATTTGATACGACTCGGTAGTTTACTTTTCTCCAAACCGATACACAATCACTTTAGCTTTCGCATCTTCCTCTACAAACACTACATATTCACCCTTTGCTCTCCGATAAGCGCGCAGTGCATAAGGAATATCTACCCAACCAGTCTCACCTGCCACCTCTGTACCGGGAGTTAACTTTGTGACAAAAGCTCCTGTGCCAGTATCGTACACATATACTTCAGCCTTTCTAGAATCAACGGCAAATACTTGATCGCCTGCCACATCCATTGCCTTAATAATTAGCATGGGGTTGGCTTTCGGATCGTAGGGAAGAGTTATGCGCCAGCGCAGTGTTTTATTCCTTGTCCAGTTGTCGTAGCGCACAATCTCTGTGCCGACTATTCCCCATTCCTCACCTGTATGCGGGCGATCAACTGTATAGCCTCCGAGATACATTACATCTGTATCGGGATAATATTTAATTCTTAAGAGCTTGTTAAAAGGCGCTGGCATTGGTATTTTTTCGGAAGAGGCAGCATTGTAGCTCGGAGTGCCATAGGTATCTAATCCCAGATAGCGATAGTGTTTAATGTAGCCAGATTCACTAGCTTGCCATACATCGCCCTTGCTATCAACTTCCCAACCCCAGATCGAATCATCTTCTGCACCTAAACTTTCATATTCATTGCTTTGAATTGAGCCATCTCCGTTTTTGTCATGCCATAACCAGCTTCCCGTCGCTGGTTGATTCGTTGGCCAGGTAGAATGATCCCTCGCAAAAATGGCGCTGGGAACAGCAATTTCTCCATCAAAGCGGTAGACGCTAATCTGGTGGGCAAACATCCCCGTAAGATATAAGAAACGTTTTCCCTCTATTCGACGGACAAAAACTGAGGTCGCCGAATGGGTTTGGTTGTGCAGTCGCGGATCGTCTGGGTAGCGAAACTTATTCAGGGTATATGCTTTATAGCTCCATTCCTGACCGTTTTCTTTGCTATAGTCCATGACGAAATGTTCGTGTTTGGTGAACACATCAAGTCCGTCAGTACCTGGATCGGCATCGGCATTATCTACGAATTGTAAACCCAGTAATTGCCACTGCATTTTTCCGAGAGGGGAAAACTTTCTCAAGTCGGTCCCTGAACCACCAAAACCATCATTGCTAACGTAGATATTCCCGCCTCGATCCGTACCCACTCCTGTTAAACCGTTGAGTTTAAGTTCTCCAACTTCTCCGCGAGTTCCAGAATAAATGCCGCCTTGAGTGCCAAAAGCCCCTATTAACTTAGGGGTTCCTGAGATATCGTAAATCAGCACTTGTTGACGAGGGCCATTTTCTGCGACTAATAGCCTACCTTGAGGATCGATCGCTAGGGCTGTAGGGTCTACAACATCGGTAATTTTCTGGGATAATAAGGTTCCTGTCTTGGAATAGTGCAGAATCTTGGGAGGATTACTAGCGTCTTTCGCTTGCAGAATCCATAGGTTACTTTGAGTATCTACAGCTATTTGTTTGGGGCGATCGACTGGCCAACTGCGTAGCTCGGCCAAGGTTTCGCTATCATAGACGCGGATGCGGTTAGCGGCACTATCACTGACATACAGTTCGCTGCCAGCGTTAGCTAATCCAGTTACTTGACTGGAGGTGCTAACAATTAACATACTTTTATCGTAGCCACGCCCACCTGCAAAGGGAGCAGGCTCTCCCGATAAGTTGTAGCGTCTCACACAATACCAGTCTGTTTGAGAGGGGGGATAATCTTGAGGGAGCATCATGTCTATTGCCCCCTGTGTCATGGCGAGATAAAGGTATTTACTATTTGCCGTGACTGCTTCTCCTCCTGTTCTTTCCCATCCATGAAGATTACTAGCTTTGGCGATCGCATCTCCATCTTTATAAATTCCTGCCTCTCTACCCGCTTCATCCCAGACGCTATTGGTGTAAACAGTGCCATCGCTTGCCACGTACATGGCACTGATTTGAATTTGTACCCACTTACTGCCACCGCCAAAGGTGTTACCGATCCAAGATGTTTTGTAGGAGATATTGGGTAAAGGGTTTGAAGTTACAGACAGTGCAGTTACAGACAGTGCATTTACAGTAGAGATGATGACTCCTGCGATCGCCTGGGCTGGGAAACTCATCCTGCGATGTTGGTGATCGTTCTCGATCGGCTTAAAATAATTCAGAGAGTTCTTCAGTTTTTGGATGAATAACCGCTGTTTTTGCCATAATTTGTTTACTAGCAACAGAAATCGATTCTTCATGATCTGACTGAGTAATATGCAGCTATAATCAGGATGTCTCAGTTATTGTAACTTTAATGTATATTTGCCAACAACCAAGTGGAAAACTATACAACTAACCCTGCTGCTACAGCAGCAAACATTCTTTGCGTCGGAATCGGATGGTTTCCGAAAACACCGGGAGGTCTGGATCGATATGTATATGAGCTCACGCATCAACTAGCAGCCAGTCAAGATCAAGTTGAATTGTGTGGAGTTGGTCTACCAAAAACTCAGTCAAATTCTAGCGTAAAACTCACTAATTTAGCTGAACCAGAACATCGACTCTGGGAACGGCTTTGGCTGATTCGCTCCAATTTTTTGCAACTAAAATCTGCAAAACCCGATGCCATTAATCTGCATTTTGCACTATATAGTTTTCCTCTTTTGCAAGTTTTACCTCCGGGGGTTCCTGTTACCTTTTCCTTTCACGGGCCTTGGGCTTTGGAAAGTAAGCAGGAGGGTTCTGGTAAACTGAGCGTTTTTTTGAAGCATTGGATGGAACAAAGGGTCTATCGTCGTTGCAATCGATTTATTGTTCTGAGCAAAGCATTTGGTGAGATTTTACATCAAGAATATCAAGTCCCTTGGAGCAAAATTCACGTAATTCCCGGCGGTGTCGATCTTTCGCGATTTCAAATCAACCGATCGCGCCCTGAAGCCCGCACGCAGATCAACTGGCCTGAAAATCGCCGGATTCTCTTTACAGCCCGTCGCTTAGTTCATCGAGTTGGACTCGATAAGCTGTTAATCGCTATAGCAATGATTAAACCTCAAATTCCTGATATCTGGTTGGCGATCGCTGGCAAAGGGCCACTACAAGCGGTTCTTGAGCAGCAAGCAGCAGATTTGGGACTCAATGACAACGTTAAATTTCTCGGCTTTTTGCCAGATGACCAACTACCTATAGCTTACCAAGCCGCCGACCTAAGTGTGATGCCGAGCCAATCTTTAGAAGGGTTTGGATTATCCGTGCTAGAATCCCTCGCCTGTGGCACTCCAGCACTATGTACTCCTGTGGGTGGAATGCCAGAAATTTTAGAGCCGTTTTCACCAAATTTGATTGCTGCTTCTTGTGAGGCAACAGCTATTGCTGAGCGATTGGAAGAACTGCTAACTGGAAAAGTACCCATGCCTTCTAGAGAAGCGTGTCAGGAATACGCTGCTATAAATTTCGATTGGCCAACAATCGCGCAAAAAGTTAGAAAAGTGTTGTTAGCCTGAGTATCAAAACAATTAGAATAGGACTTATCCCTATGCTTGTCCTTATCAGGAAAATTAACGATGTTTCGAGGATACAGCATATACAAGAACGAGGTTTCACCTCTCTTTGACAAGCCTAGGGATTACGCACAAACTCTAGTTTAGAATTTACGCAACTGGCACAGGAGCATCGACTTATAGGGTGTGCCAGATTTTCATTATGAACGGATTATGTAGGGCTTGATGAGAGTAGATATCGTGACTAATTGTGAAACTTGGGCCCAGGACTGTACTTGTAGAGTTCTTTGCACACCGCACCTTACCACTACAGATAGTTTCACAATTGAAAAATTGCGTAAGTCCTGTAGAATAAATGAAAAAGTTTTTAGGTAAAAAACGGATGAAAATACTCTTTCTCGACCAGAGCGGTAAGCCTGGTGGCGCAGAGCTTTGCCTAATAGATATTGCCAAACCCTATCGAGATAGCTGTCTAGTTGGCTTATTTGTAGATGGTTCTTTTAGGCAATTACTAGAGCAACAGCAAATTCCCGTTGAGGTGTTAGCGACTGAAGCCATCAAAGTTCGTAAAGAAAGCAGCTTGACACAGAGTTTAAGTAGTGTAACCGCGCTACTACCTTTGATTGCTAAAGTTGTTCAAAAAGCTCGTCAATACGATTTGATCTACGCCAACACCCAAAAAGCTCTAGTTGTTGGTGCATTAGCTAGCTTTTTGAGTCGTCGCCCTCTCGTGTATCATTTGCATGACATTTTATCTACAGACCATTTCAGCCCAACTAACTTAAAAGTAGCTGTAACTTTGGCTAATCGCTTTGCATCATTGGTTATTGCTAACTCTAAAGCAAGTCAGACTGCTTTCCTAGAAGCAGGAGGACGCTCGGACATAATCGATGTTGTCTACAATGGCTTTGAGCCTGAAGTCTATCAGAGCGATCACTCTAAAAGTAGCCAACTCAAGACACAGCTAGAACTTGATGGGCAATTTATCGTAGGTCATTTCAGCCGATTGTCACCTTGGAAAGGTCAACATATTTTAATTGAAACACTTACCTACTGTCCCAAAAATGTAACAGCTATTTTAGTGGGTGATGCGCTCTTTGGCGAGCAGGATTATGTCCAGCAATTACACAAACAAGTGGCAGAATTAGGACTTGAAGATCGAGTTAAGTTTTTAGGCTTTCGTTCAGATATTCCGCAGTTAATGGCAATTTGTGATTTAGTTGCACATACCTCAACCGCACCCGAACCTTTTGGGAGAGTTATTGTCGAGGCTATGCTGTGTGGTAGACCTATAGTTGCTGCTCAATCTGGAGGGGCTATTGAATTAATAGAACCGGGCATCAATGGCTTTTTGGTTCCTCCCGGTAAGCCAGACCAACTCGCAGAAGTTATTAATACCTGTCATAACCAACCTGAGTATACGCTCGCGATCGCCCAATCGGCCTACGAGATGGCTAGACGACGTTTTCAGCAGACCAACATCGATCGCCAGATTGCAGATTTGCTAGCCAGAACTTTTACCTGACTTGTCCCAATATCTTATGAGTTATATCCAATTTCTACAAAATTCAAGTAACCTCCTCTTCGCTAGGTTTTTACGAATTTATAAGTGCGACATTTTGCCCAGTTTCACTCTATCGCATCGCAGGATAGGTGTAGGAGACCGCAATCATAATCACTCCAGACCGCAATCAGAGTTTTTTTGAGACAAAATTAAATGCAACTGAAGCCAAATTTCAGACCAGATTAAATGCAAATGAGACCAAATTAAATGCAACCAGACCGCATCATGCAAACGAGACCTGATTAAATGCAACCAACCAAAATTCAGCCGAGCTAAAAAGTTGAGGCTCCTTAATAATTGCTTGCTCCACCCTTTACAAATCAAACATCATATCGGCTCGATCTAAATTCTCCTCAGAAACTGCTGCAAAAACGACCGTTTTTGCAACACCCGCTCCAACCAGAAACTGGCTTCACCCCACCAAAAACTGTTGCAAAACTTATCTCAAAATCTGTGTCTCAAAAACGTAGACTGATAGTTAGTTATGTAACATTCCCTTACACTTCGCCCTCAAAACAGAGGCACGAGTATATGCTCGTTGGCTACGCACGGATTTCAACCCTCGACTAAAACCTTGACTTACAGCGAGACGCTCTGCTCTGGGCCGACTGTACTGATGGCTGGATTGTTTTCCAGATAAAGGTTTTAGCTTGACTGAGTTTCAGTGTTTGAGGTCAGGGAGCTAGTTGCATTTAATGCGGTCTCGGTTGGATGATTGCGGTCTGGTTGCATTTAATCTGGTCTGTATTTCATTTAATCTGGTCTGAAGTTTGGCTTCAGTTGCATTTAATTTTGTCTCAAAAAAACTCTGATTGCGGTCTGGAGTGATTATGATTGCGGTCTCCTACAACTACTCAACTAGAATGAAACAGCCCTGGCGTTTAAGCAGTTTGATATTATTGATAGCCATTGCTTACAGTTGTGGTGTGATTCAAGGTCAAAAAATCAAGACGATGGGAGTGCCGAAATATGTGGGCAGGTTAGTTGAATACGGGCGCTCAATACGTCGTTCTAGTAGTTTTTGGATAGGATTATATGGTCAATACTGGGTAATTGGTATGGAATGCAAGTCGAGAGATTATTACGCTCATTAATGAGAATCAGGCGAAACAAACTACCATTTTTTCAGAGGGGTATGAGGGCTATGTCCTTGATTATATCTGTGTTCTGACTCTTGTTGTCCCCCCGTCAGGCGCTCTTCCCTTCTTTCCAGTTGACATCAATCGAGTTTATCAACATCGCAATAGTTCAGCCACATGATGTAAAGAGAGATTTTCAGTTTTTTCGAGAGTTAGATTAACTCGATTCGCATCATTGCGATGGTTATTTTCACTCTCTTAACTGAAATTATGATCTTTTTGCATATTTTATCAGCCAGAAGTCTTGGCTTGTTGCCAAGATAGCGGGAAGCTGACAATCTTGCTGAGGGAAAATAACGAGCGCGCAGATTCTTCTGCAATCGCAGAAAGTGAGTTTCTTTCTGCCGATGATAAAGGGGGTAGCTAACCCGGATTATGAATCTCTTCCCCAATGCTATTCCTCGACATCTCCAAACACAGGATTTTCACATCAACCCGGTTTATGAGCGTAAGTTCCGCTCGCGTGACAAAACTAAATACTTTATTTTTGATGAAAATGTAAATCCTCCGTATCCCAATTACCCCACTGCAAAATCAGTAAATTGACGCACGTAAGGGGCTTTAAAAGCTAAAACAATATCTTCCTTGGGAACTCCGGCGGCTACTAACTCATTCGCTATTCCTGCTTCCGTTCTATCCCTCTGAATCCAAAATTTACCATCTTTTATATCAACGTGAATCACACAGCCGTAAACCCGTTTTTGCTCGTCCCAGCCCAAATGAACCACATGATAATGCTCCCGTTCGGTATCAAAAAGTAATTGAACTTCTGTTTCAGTATCCAAGTCATTCCTTGAGTGTTGAGACAGAATTGTTTGAATTAATTCTCTGTAGTTTACTCTTTCCATAAAAGTATCCCCTCTTTAATAGCATCAAAAATAAGTAATTTGAGCTGATGCTCTGCGATTAATTCTTGAATAAAACGATTGCTGAAAAAATCATTATACACATCTTGGTTTATTGCTAAATACAAAATTCTGTTTGGTTGTTTTTTTCTCAGGGCAGAACGATAGCTGAGAAATTGACCCAAAGCTATATAAAAGCTGGCTAAATCAGATGCACCGATAAAAGACTTAATCTCTACAGCAATCTTGAAGCCATCTTTCTCTGCTGCTAAAATTTTCTCCCCTGCTAAATCGATAAAAAAATCAAGTTCCTCTACCTTGATAAAAAGAGGATCGTGAGTAATGATCCATCCCTCTTTTTCTAAAGCTGAACGAACAGCATTGTGAAAGATATCTTTAGCTGACATATCATACCCATGAAATTGCTTAACCGAGCAGTATTGATTGCCATTCCGCCATCATATCATTACAGCCATTCGCGATCGCACTCCCCAAAAATTCCCCCCACGGAGCATAACTCTCCCACCCACCAGCGATAAAGCAATATCAGGCGATTCCACAGCCACTAGCCCAAAAAAACAGGCTAAAGCTGCATAAAGGTGTTCTTCTTCTACGAACAGGAGCGAACACACGAGTCCGTTCCCATACGGTGAGGGTTCACGAGGGAAGAGCCAAATCGATCGATATTTGGCGCCGTTAAAGGCGTAAAATTTAGTATTTATAATGTCACTTTGAAAGAGTAAATGCTCAACCGAATTGGAGAGCAACAGCCGGAAACATTGAATCTGCCCTGTCCGGTACCCCTGACTCAGCACCCAGCAGCAGTGTACCTCGACAGTTTGGGTAGCGAGCGGTCAAAGGCAACCATGAGAGAAGGACTCAATATCATGGCCCGAATGCTGACAGGTGGGGAGTGCGACGCAATGACTTTGAATTGGGCGGCATTGCGCTACAGACATACGGCGGCTCTGCGCTCTGCCCTCCTTGAGAAAAAGTACGCTCCCGCGACGGTGAACCAAATGCTGTGCGCCCTGCGACGGGTGTTGAAGGAAGCTCTGCGGTTGGATTTAATCGACCCCATAGATTACAGTAAAGCGGTGGATGTCAGGAGTATCAAGCAATCGGGAAAAGTTAGGGGGCGGGCGCTAACGCTCTGTGAGATTGCTGCATTGATGGAAAGCTGCTCTGGTAAGACCCCTATTGATGTTAGGGACTCGGCGCTGATTGCTATCTTGCGAGGGGGCGGCATCCGTCGCTCTGAAGCGGTCAATCTCTTGAAGCGAGATTTCAATCTATCTACGGGAGCGCTGTTCGTCCGAGAGGGCAAGGGCAAGAAAGACAGGACGGTTTACCTCCCGGAGTCTGCTTGCGTTTTAGTGTCCGAGTGGCTGGAGTTGAGGGGAGAGGCGACTGGGCCTCTGTTGTACCCGATTCGGAAGGGGGGAGAAATTCAGCGCCGGCGGATGACGGAGGATGGTGTGTTGAAGATTGTGCAGCGGCGGGCGTTTCTCGCTGGGGTGGAGTCTTTTAGTCCCCACGATTTCCGGCGCACGTTTTGCTCGGACCTCCTTGATGCTGGGGTGGATATTGTGACGGTGCAAAAGTTGGCGGGTCATGCTTCTCCGGTAACTACGGCCAAATATGACAGGCGTGGGGAGGAAACTAAGCGGCGGGCCGTGCAGCATTTGGAATTTTAGGGCGCGCTTGAGAGATACACGGCAGGTGCGCCCCGCGAAGAGAGCGCAGTAAGCTGCTCCTGAGCGTTCCAACAACGAAAATACCTCTTCCGTGTGCCAGCGATAGTGTCGGAATTCGACAGCTACTTCGATAAAAGGGGAACCTGTTCTAAAAAGTAGGCTAGGCGGGCCGAGTCACAACCGAACTGGGGAGAGAGCACGACGAGTAGAATACCCAATCGGTCGCCCAGGCATTGAACCCTCACTCATGCGTTCCAACCACTTGTCTGGCGAGTAAAGACGCTTGGAGTGCGGAGCGACAACGGGGCGCTTTTACCGTCATCAGAAATTCTTGGGAAAAACGCTGCTGCCAGGAACGCGAAGGTTTGATAGTGCTGAACTCACGTATCTAGCAACTCCTGTAAAATCTGTTCTACTGTTACCTTCAACGGAGGTAAATTATTCTGTACGAGCGAGATCCTTCGATTGGTACTCAATCGCCTCCGTTCTCTACATCCATGCAGTCTAAAAAAGCACAATTTCTTATGGGCTAGTATCGAGAGGCGTTTTAAGTTTCAACTTAACATTGGTTCCTTTTTGAAGGACAACTTCACCACCAGGACAAGACTTGACATAAGCCGCTGTTGCTGCACCCCCAGCTACAGCATCATGCTTGAATTTCGCTTGATTGCCGAGGAAATGACAGGTCGCTGCTCCAGCTAAAATAATGCCAGCATTCTGCACAAACTTGCCTTTGGTTTTTGTTTCTACCTGAGTATTCACGCTCAGTAACATCAATGGGATAAGCTGAGCGATCTGCGAGTTGAATGTCATCAAAAACTAGATGCAAACTCGATTTTTTGCCTTGAGCTGCTTTGACGACATCTTCCAGATGTCCCTGAATCACGGCATCTTTAAGAGTTTTATTGCCTCCTTTGACTCGCAGAGTAAAACGCTCGTTATCGCGGTTTTTACCCGCGGACAAATCTTGTTGGAGAATGGTATCAAAACTGGTTCCAGCAGGGACGCCCGCTGGCTGATTTTTAAGCTTGCCGGACGTAGGGCTGAAGAGCTTAGATACAGGATTTGGGCTTTGATTAGCCGGAGCAGAAGTGTTGGCTATCGGATCGCTTGACGAATGACAAGCAACAGTGTTGCACAGGAATACGGCACCCAATAGTAAGGGCATTAACTTTTTTATCGTTGGTTTCTTCGATTCAATAGGCTATCAGAATCAGATTAAGCTAAAATTAGCCAATTGACAAGGGATTAACTGAGCAGAAATGCAAGCGCTCCTACAACTACGCTAGTTTAGCGAACGATTATGTAGGATTGTCTTCCGAACTACTGAAGTAAAAGTCTCCTTTTAATTCTATTTGCCAGTCGGTAAAGAGGTTGAATTGCCAACAAACGAAAAGCCACTCCGCAGGGATTTATTGTTGGCAACCTGCACATTAAACCTCACGGTATCAACCATTCCACCTGATTTAGCTTGCAAATTCCACTCTCCAGATTTCAGAGGCCAGAAGAGCGAATTAGAGGACTGCGTGGCTAACTTCTTACCATTCAACCACCACTCGATAGGGGTATTATTTACTCCTGATAATTTAAACTCTAGCCGTGCATTTTTATTATAGTTTATCACAAAATAATCATCATTTTGAGGAAAGACTATTTTGAAATTACTGTTAGTCAAACTAGATTTACTCTGCTTTGCTAACCAGCCGTTATACTCTTCAGATAACTTTAAACTCCCTGACTCAGTTTCGTACTTACTAATATCTTCAGGATAAAAATATTCTTGCACAACTGACGGACAATCAGGGTTAGGTCGCCACCCAGAAATAGCACAAATAGGGCGCTGTACTAACCCTTTCAAGGTCGGAAAAGCCGCAGGTTCTTGATGTTCGTGTAAGTGTAGCATAATGTGATTCCAGAGGGGTGCAGCACCCATAACTCCAGAGACTTTTTTCATGCGATCGCCATTAAAATTTCCGACCCAAGTAGCAACAGTATAATCAGTAGTAAAACCCACCGTCCAAGTATCCCGAAAATCAGAAGAAGTTCCAGTTTTCACCGCCGTAGGAAAGGGTAAAGCTAACACCGAATCCACCCCAAATTCTTGAGCGCGGGCGTGAGTATCGCTTAGCATATTAATAATTAAAGCCGCTGCTTTTCGCTCGATTATAGGTTGAGAATTAGGAATTTTATCGGCATTTTTAAATGTACTTAAAATAGGCGTTAATTGTCCTTGTCTCGCCAACGTAACATAAGCCCTAGCCAACTCAAACAAACTCACTTCACCACTACCTAAAACTAACCCCAAGCCATAGTATTCTGGAGGTTGAGTTAAATGCTCAAAACCTAGTTCATGTAGCCGATTGAGGAAGCTAGGAACTCCCACCTTTTCTAATACTCTTACTGCTGGAATATTGAGGGAATTTGCTAAGGCAATTCGCACCCTCACTGGACCTAAAAAGGTGCGAGCGTTATAATTAGTAGGGCTATAAAGTTTGGCACCAGGAATGGCATAATAAGTCGGTACATCTGCCAAAATCGTATTGGCTCTAATGGCACGTTTTTCTAAGGCTAATTCATACAAGAAAGGTTTAAGAGTAGAACCAGGCTGACGTAAGGCTTGCACTCCGTCATTCCGACCTATTTCTGTTTGATTAAAATAATCAGGAGAACCGACATAAGCTAAAATTTCCCCAGTATGATTATTGATGACTAAAGCTGCAGCATTATGGACATTATGGGGAGATAAAGTGTTGACGACTTGCTGCACTTGTGCTTCAACAAACTGCTGTAAAGAACGATCGATAGTAGTGCGAATATGAGACGGATGCTGCTTAGGTAATTGATTGGATAGCCAGAATAAAAAGTGAGGTGCGGCAATAATTCCCTGCTTGACTGGTACGAGTAAAATTTCTTCAGTTAAGGCTCGTTCTGCCTGCGAACGCGTGATATATTTGTCCTTGACCATGCGATCGAGTACGTAAGTTTGCCGTTTTTTTAACGATTGCCAACGGTAGTAAGGATTGAGATTATTTGGATCGTTAGGAATGGCTGCTAAAAGGCTGGCTTGAGCAAGATTGAGATCGTCGGCGGCGGAAATGCCAAAATAGGTGCGAGAAGCGGCTTCTACACCGTAAATATTGCCGCTCATGGGTAATCTGTTGATGTAAGATTCGAGAATTTCATCTCTATTCATGCCGGCAAAAATACGCCAAGATAGCCAAATTTCTCTTACTTTGTGAGGCAATGTGCGAGGAGCAGGCTCTAGCATCCGTGCTAACTGCATGGTGATGGTGGAAGCACCGCTGACTACGTGTTTGGCTTGTGCAGCTTCGAGGAGCGATCGCGCGATAGCAATCGCATCTGTGGCACCATGTTGATAAAATCGGCTGTCCTCAGCGGCGATAATTGCTCGCACAAAGTGAGAAGAAACTTGATTTAAGGGTACTGCGGCGGTATGTTCTTGGTCGCGAGTGAGAATAGTGCCCAGGGGGAGTCCGTTGCGATCGCTAAATTCGATCGCCGACTGATCCTGGGCGATGTCAGCAGTACGGATGGGTGCAAGATAAGGAAGCGATCGCACGATTAGACAAATTAATACTAACACCAAAAATAGACTAAATTTCGGGTTTCTATATTTGGGCCAAACTTTTTGGATAATTTTAATCAGCAACAGCCTCAATATCCTCATCAATTAATCCCTCAGCCAACAAAGGTTTAATCTATAGCCTTTCTCAGTAACATGATGTGCGATCGTTAATAAGTAATAAAGGCTATATTTCCGTTCGAGAAACGCATCTACCGGATTCACAAAAGACTACAACCCCAAGATACTTGTTTCCAGAAACTACCGGGTTCCCACCTCATTAAGAAACAATACAAAATCCTTACCCTTATAAAATTGTTAACTTTAATGATTGATATAGCCTTTCTCAGGTACATGAGGTCTGTACAGGGCTTACGCAACTGGCATACGAAAGTTAAACTGTAGGGTGCGTGGCTGTGCATTTTTTGAACGATGATTCAGAGTTTCGGGAACTGACGCACTTTACCAATTGTGACAATTGCGTCCAGGACTAATGTAATAAGGCTTGAAAGTCCCGATATTCAGAGAATCTCGTCTCTCTCATCTTTGTGAGAAAGCCTATATACTCCTGGCTGTGGTTGAGTTAAAAAATTAATAAATTTATCTGGAAACTCAATCGCGTCAACTGTAGATCAAGTATCCGTAAAAAAGATATCAATTATGAAATTTAAAAAATGGATAGGTGCGGTACTTGTCTTCACGCTCGCGCTGGCAATAACAACCTGTGGAGTCACGAATAAATCCTCAAAAATTGAGGCACTTCCCTCAGTTGCTCCCCTAAATTCTCCGCAACTGGTAGACTGGATTGAAGAAATTAGCCCTACTGGAAAAGCTGAACCTCTCAACCAAATTCGGATTCGGTTTAAAGAAGCATTAATTCCAGTTGCAAGCCTTGATAGTTCCAAACAGCAAAGTCAACTAAAACTATTTGAAATTCAACCTGCTATCCCCGGTAAATTTCGTTTTTTAACCCCGCGCATGGTCGGATTTCAACCCGAACAAGCATTACCCAAAGCTACTCGCATTCAAATCGCCATCAAAGCAGGTTTAACCGATTTAAAAAATCACCGCCTCGACAAAGATTTAGCTTGGACATTTAACACAGAACCCATCCAACTGTCAAATTTACCAACTTCTCAGCCAGAGAATTCAGAATTCCAACCCATTGAGTTAAAGCCTACACTGAAATTTACATCAAATGTAGAATTAGATTTAGCTTCAGTGCAAGAGCATTTGAAACTAATGCCAGAGGGACAGACAAAAACTGTGCCACTTAAAGTAGAGTTAGAAAAAGCAGAGACAAAATCAGAAGAACGGCAAACTCCAGAAGAAAAGTTCGACCCATCTGTTCGCGCTTTTAATTATACTATAGTTCCCCAACAAACACTAGAAAAGTCCACTCAGTACCGCCTACAATTTGACTCTGGCTTGCTACCACTTCGCGGCAATCTTCCCAGCGAAACACCATTCGTCAGTCAGGTACAAACTTATTCGCCCTTGGCATTTCAAGCTCTTAAATTTTTGGGACAACCCGATGCTGGCGGTGCTTATGGGCGGTTCGTAAAAGGCAGCGGTCAGTTACAATTTAATAACGGTATTGTCGCCGATTCAGCGCAGGAAAATATCACCGTTAATCCCCCACCTAAAAAATCTCCTACACTTGTTCAAGCCTATGACAATGAACCCTTGATTAGTCTCAACCCTTGGAGTTTAGAACCAGCACAACAATATACTGTTACTATTGGTGCTAACCTTAAAGATAAATTCGGTCAAACCTTGGGTAAACCAGTCACATTGCAGTATGAAACAGGCGATGTCTCGGGCGAAATTTGGACACCGACAGGGTTAAATATTTTTCCCGCAGGTAAAGACTTACAACTAAATATTTCCACAGTAAATTTGCCAGAATCCCAGTACAAAGCAGCTTATAAGGTCGTTCTACCCACTGATTTAGTTTATACTGCTGACGCATATCCCAGGGGGGAGCGAAATGATTTACTTTCCAATCCTTCGGAGTGGCAAACTTTCCGAATTTCAGCTAAGAAAAATCAGACAAATAACATAACAGTTCCCTTACGAGAAAAGCTAGGTTCGGCAACAGGAATGCTTGCCTATGGAGTGCAAGCACGCACCAATCTTTACTCGTCGGATGAAAAGGGTAAACAGCAATGGCGAGAACCTGCCAATTATGGCTTAGTTCAGTTGACTAATTTGGGAGTATTTACGCAGTGGTTTCCAGAGTCAGGTTTAATTCGAGTACACCATCTCGATGACGGTTCTCCAGTAGCAGCATCAGTCGAGATTTATGAATCCCAATTAGAGGCAAAATCTAGCCCTCAACCTACTCCTTGTGCAACAGGTAAAACTGACAATAACGGTGCATTACTGCTAAGCCGTGAGAATTTAGAGAAGTGTATTCAATCTCGATCGGGCGGATTTGAAAAAGCACCAAAATTATTAGTCATTGCCCGCGAAAACAAAGACTGGGCATTTGCCAGAACAGAAGAATATAGCGGTGCTTATGGCTACGGCATTGAGGGAGACACTTGGAACAGTAACAAGCCCCAATCGCGCGGTACAATCTTCTCAGACAGACAACTTTATCAACCAGGAGAAAAAGCTTGGTTTACTGGAACTGCCTATTATCTTCAAAATGGAGTTATCAAGCAAGACAAA
The DNA here is from genome assembly GCF_036700785.1 of Microcoleus sp. S28C3. Classification (NCBI taxonomy): domain Bacteria; kingdom Bacillati; phylum Cyanobacteriota; class Cyanophyceae; order Oscillatoriales; family Microcoleaceae; genus Microcoleus; species Microcoleus sp. S28C3. Next base: position 26,798 of record NZ_JAUBPO010000090.1, read on the forward strand.
AATGCTAGTTATGCAGTCACGCTGCAAACTCCAAGCGGTACAAAAACTGATTTAGGCACTCATACAACTAATGATTTTGGCACATTTTCCCTCAAATTGCCCATCGACAGCAATCAACCTTTAGGCTACTATTCTATTCTAGCTAAAGGAGCAAGCGGAGCGGAAATTTCCGGTCAATTTCGGATTGCTGAATTCAAACCACCCAATTTTAAGGTAGATTTAAGCCTTAATAAAAAAATTGCACTGATTGACGATAAAATCGAGGCGAATGCTCAAAGTAATTATCTGTTTGGTTCGCCACTGGAAGGCGGAAAAGCCAAATATTATGTCACTCGCCGCCAAGCAGAATTTACCCCGAAAGGTTGGGAACAATTCGCCTTTGGGCGGCAGTGGTTTTGGCCAGAAGAAAGACCAAATGTTCCCACTGATGTACTGCAACAAAATGCCGTATTAGATGCTAGCGGTAAAGGAAATCAAACATTTACAGTCGCCAAAGATTTGCTCTATCCGATGAATTATCGAGTAGATATCGAAGTCTCGGATGTTTCAAATTTGTCTGTATCAGATTCTCAAACATTTACTGCTTTACCCAGTAACCGCCTAATTGGTTTGCAGACTAATTTCGTTGCCGATGCAGGTAAACCTTTACCCATTCAACTCATCGTTACCGATCCTACAGGAAAACTACTAGAAGGTCAAAAAGTCCGCGTTGAACTGCAAAAAATCAACTACAGCAGCGTCACTCAAGTAGTCGAAGGTAGTCGCAATTCTATCAATCAAATTGAATACAAAACAGTAGCAAAAACAGAGGTACAATCTGGCAGTAATCCTCAAACAATATTTCTCAATCCTCCTGAATCTGGTTCTTTTCGCATTCGAGCTAATTTTGCTGATGGTAATAATGAAGTAACTGCCACTGATTTACAGATTTGGGCAACAGGCGAAAATGTCGTAAGCTGGGGTAACAGATACGATAATAATCGTCTGGAAGTTAAACTCGATAAAAAAAGCTATCAACCAGGTGAAACGGCAACAGCTTTAATTCAATCACCTTATCCAGAAGCAGAGTTATACTTTGCAGTTGTCCGCGATAAAAATCTCTATCAAACTGTCACTCAAGTTAAGGGAGGTGCTCCTCAAATCCAGTTCCAAGTAACGCCAGAAATGTTGCCAAATGCAGCGGTAGAAGCTGTGCTAATCCGTCAAGGCAAGAGTTTAAAAGAGTTGGAACCTGGAAGTCTAGAACAACTGGTAAAAATTGGCTTTGCTCCTTTTCAAACCAGTTTAGATGCTAAATATTTGAAAGTCCAAGTCACTCCCCAGCAAACAGAATTACAACCCGGTGCAGAGGAAACGGTACAACTGCAATTGCAAGACAATCGAGGGAAGCCAATCAAGGGACAATTTACAGTTATGGTTGTCAATGAAGCCGTGCTGCAACTAACTGGATATCGCCCGCCAGATTTGGTAAAAACTGTCTATGCTGAACAGTCAATTTCTACCCGCTTCAACGATAATCGACAGAATGTAGTATTAGAAAATATCGCCTCACCGCTGGCAAAAGGTTGGGGTTATGGCGGTGGATTCTCTACAGGTGCAGCAAATACTCGCGTCCGCAAAGATTTTCAAGCTTTGGCTTACTACAATGGTTCTGTTGTTACAGATACTAATGGGAAAGCGAGTGTTAAATTCAAACTTCCTGACGACTTAACAACTTGGCGTGTGATGGCTGTTGCTACTGATGGCAATTTAGATTTTGGCGAGGGAGAGACAACATTTATTACCACTAAATCGCTGATTTCTCATCCTATTTTACCGCAGTTTGCGCGTCCCGGCGATCGCATCCAAGCTGGCTTATCTGTTACTAACAATACTCAGCAAAAAGGCAATCTGACAATTAACGGTCAAGTGGCCGGTGCTGTGAAATTTGAAGGTAATACCCCAATATCGGCGAATCTAAAAACTCAGGTTCAGTCGGGAACTCATGCTTATCGTTTCCCCATTTTGGCGAGTAATGCTGGTGACTCTAAAATTCAATTTACCACACAATTAAATGGCAACGTGGATGCGTTTGAAGTGCCTTTAGAGGTGAAATCTTTAGAAGTTACAGAAAATGTTGTGGAAACAGGGACAACTGTAAATCAGGTAAAAATTCCGCTGAAGGTCGATCGAAATGTGGTGTCAGGTGTCGGCGGTTTGGAGATTTCCCTAGCTAGTACATTGATACCAGAAATTATTGCACCGGCGAAACAAGTTTTGCAGGATGAACAATTACCATTTTTGGAACCAGTAGCTAGTCAGTTATTAATTGCAGCTAATTTGCAAACTCTTTCTCAAAAGTATGCTCAAAGTTTGAAAGATTTTAACCCAAGTAAAGCAGCGGCGATTGCACTTGAAAAACTATCAAAACTTCAGCAATCAGATGGCGGTTTTGCTTCTTATCCCGGACAAGCACAATCCAATCCATTTTTGACACCTTATACTGCAAGTGCGATCGCATCTGCATCTAAGGCTTTTCCCAATACAGTCAATGCTGGGATGCTGTCTCGCCTGACAGACTATTTAAAGAAAACTCTTGCTGACCCCGGACAATATGAGTTTTGCCAAAAGCAAATTTGCAAGAATCAGGTAAGGTTATCATCTCTGATTGCCTTAGCAAAATTAGGCGAAAAACGCAATGACTTTCTCGCAGATATCTATCAGCAGCGAAGTGAATATAATCCAGTCACTCAAATTGAGCTAGCCCGTTATCTATCGCAGTTCACAGACTGGCAAGATGAGTCTAAATTGCTGACTAACGAGTTGCAAAAAAACATCTATATCACTGGTCGTACAGCTACGGCTAATCTGCCTCAAAATTTAAGCTGGATAGCATCTCCTACCGCTATTCAATCTCAAGCTTTGCGACTATTTATCGCTCAAAAAAGCAAGGCATCAGATATCGATCGCTTACTGCAAAGTCTACTAAATCTACGGCGCGATGGCACTTGGCAAAGCACTTATGACAACTCAGAAGCACTTGCAGCTTTAGTAGATTACAGCGAAACTAAACCCACACCACCAAAGTTTCAAGCTACCGTAAAATTAGCGGGTAAAACGTTAGATTTAATTCAATTTGATGGCTACCGCAATCCCAGTCAATTTATTATTGTAGCTACAGATCAATTACCGCGCAATGGTGATTTAATCATTGAAAAATCTGGTCAAGGTACTATGCACTATGTAGTTAATTACGGCTATCGTTTGCAGGGAAATCAACCTGGACGCTTAAACGGGTTGCGAGTAGTGCGAAAAATTCGGTCAGCGGGTCAGGATAAAATGTTAGGAAAGCAGCAACTTTCTATTCCTCAACCGCTGACTTTGGGAGTTGGACAAGTGTTTGATATCGGTTTGGAAATTATCGCCGATCGTCCTGTGGATTGTGTGGTAATTACTGATCAATTACCTGCTGGTTTCGAGCCAATTGATAACAGTTTTCAAACCTCTACAAAGGCGGTAGAAGCTCAAGGTGATAGCTGGCAAATTGAGTATAAAACGATGTATCGCGATCGCGTTGTTGCCTATAGCGATCGCCTCGAACCCGGAGTCTACAGCCTCCACTACCTCGTCCGTTCCGTCACCCCCGGAACCTATCTCTGGCCGGGTGCGGAAGCTCATTTACAATACGCTCCCGAAGAATTTGGACGATCGGCTTCCTCTACCTTGATTGTGTCGGACAAGTAAATCAGCCGTTTCGCGATCGCTTTTATGCCCGGATGAGGCGGTATTCTAAGTAATGGCAACAAAAGCGATCGCCATATTTTAGAAAGATGAGCTTTTACTGCTATGGCTAAACCAAAGAGGTATCCCGACAATTGGCAACAGATTGCGCTCTCCGTGAAAGAAAGCGCTCTTTGGCGCTGCGCTAAATGCCGCCAACAGTGCCTCCGACCCGGCAAACAAAGCGGCTTAACCAAATCCGAACGCTGTGCCTTAACTTTGACCGTGCACCACCGCAACCGGATACCGGAGGACAACCGCCTCGAAAACTTAATAGCGTTGTGTACCGCCTGCCATTTGTCCTATCACAATCGCGGTCAGTCCAACGTATCGCCGGGGCAGTTGTCGCTGTTTCCAGATGATGCGATGAACTGGGAGATTGCGGAGTGCGATCGTTCATGAGTACGGGACAATTTATCATAATGTGGGGGTTTGAGGGAGCAGCCCTGTCAAGGTGTTCCTTATTTAGGCATTGTTCGTGAGTCTTGAACGGCAACGGTCGCTGGCGACAAGCTTGG
>NZ_JAUBPO010000091.1:0-30806 GCF_036700785.1 Microcoleus sp. S28C3
CAATGGATACACTTCATAAGCTTGTACTCTATGCTGCACAAATATCCTAGCACTCACGCCTTAAGAGAACAGTGCCCAATGATTCTGAGTTGATAAGGAGCTAATAACTTTGATGGACTCCCTCCCAGAAACTGCATCACATCAGTCATAGAGGCAGCAGTTTCTCGTAGCAGTGCAGCACTCACATCTAGTTCAATGCCATTAAGTTTGTCATAGACTGCGGTTCGACTCACATTGAGTTGGGAGGCTTTGGCTCTATATGCAGCATTCACAGAGGGATAGATGCCACAGACAACCAGGCTCATTAAATCTACAATGCTGGAGAATAACAGCTCTCGCGTATACTGGCTCCGGGCATGATTTTCAAATAGAGAATCGAGTTGTTCTGCGTTGAATACTCGCTCCATTAAGCCGCGTACCATGACGCTGACAGGACTGTGCTTGACAAACCGTTCAAAGATGGCATCTAACATTTACCTGCTCCCCTTGAAAATACTGATGATTGCGAGCGCTCCAACAGCGAAGCCAACTTGCTTAAAGCTTCCACAAGTATACCGATCGCTCTTGTGCGTCGAAGAGAACGGCAACGGTCGCGCTCCATCAGTCTACTCGTAAAGTTGCCAAGCTTGTCGCCAGCGACCGTTGCCGTTCAAGACTCACGAACAATGCCTAAATAAGGAACACCTTGACAGGGCTGGCAATGCGCACCTTACCACTATTTAGTCCGCGCAGGACGTTCGGCGAATCGAGCGTCCTGCGCGGACGAAAGTTTGACTCTTGAGCGGTTTCAACCGCCGAGTTGTCTCAATTAATACACGTGAATTGCTTTCATCATGTGATACGCAACCAGCAACTGCGTCAAAGCTAGCGGGTAACTTTGCAAAACTTCGCCAGTTGTGCCGATCAGTTTGCCAATTTCCGGGTTGCCTTGGGCGGTGCAAAATCCCCGCAGGTGTGGCAACTCGCTGCACAAGATCATTTCCAATTCGTTTACTTGATCGCTGGTAGCGTGGGAGTCTACTTCCAAAACGTCAACAGGTTTGCCCATATCCCGATCGAGTTCCAAGCGAATTGCAGGTTTAAAACTCTCGCTGCCTAGACCTAAAATTTCAGTAAAATCAGGGTGAGGAATTGTCGGCCTGAGCACTAAACGGACGCTCAAATTCGATTCATTGTCCGCTTCGGGCGGGTAAAAACTAACTACAACGTCGGCCGATTCACGCTGAGGACGAATGAAGTCTTCCGAGTCCGGTTCCCGTTTTTTTATTTCTGCAAGCACCTGTTCTTCAGTATAACCGCGCTTCATGATATCCCGCTTAACTTTCCACTGAGTTCGCAACTCTTCGGGAGGAGCGAGATACACTTTTACGTCGTAAGAATCGCGGATTGTTCGGGTTGCGTAACCCAGCAAACCTTCAACTATGACAAATTTGCTGGGCTTGATGTATTCCGGCGCGTCGAATGTACCTGTGGTGTGGTTGTAGATGGGTTTGAGAATTGCTTGTCCCGTGCGCAGCAAGCTGAGGTGCTGCTGCATGATGTCGAGGTGATTGCAGTCGGGATGCAATGCTGTGATTCCGATTTCTGCCCGCTGCTTTCTGTCGTAGCGGTGATAGTCGTCAGTGCAAATCACAGTGACATTTTCTGGCCCCAATACTTGGGCAATTCCCCGCGTCAGGGTGGTTTTGCCCGCTGCGCTGTCTCCGACAATACCGAGAATAATTGGTCGATCGCTCATTGTTTTTACCCCGACGGACAATAGCAAATTTTGTTGTGAATCTTACATCTTATCAAAGTTGTGTTCGATCCGATCGCTCGATCCGATGGTTTGACCCGATCCCCCGGACTCTCCCTAATGTGTAAAATTATTGTCATATTTCTTAATATAATGCGGCACCTCAGACTGAAAGAGTATCTGATTAAAAAATTACGCCCATTTCTCAACTGCCCGCGATGTCGATCGTACTTTTGAATCCGGCTATTGTGGGAATTTCGGGAAAATTACCCCTGCAAAGTGTTCCGGTAGTCTCTTTTCTAGTGCAAATTGCACCAGCCAGCGGTCGGAATCGTGGGATATTTTTGGTTTCAAAACGGCCAGCAAGCAGTAAATCAACTTGCCAGTCCATCAATCGACGCCGAAGCCGATCAAATTTACTCGCAATATGAAGTTTTAGCCACAGCTTTCGCTGTGCGTGACAAATTAGTATAAATTTGAGTTCAGGACGCAATCATGCTCTCAAAAACCTATTTCTTTTACTTTTGCTTGCTTGCTGTAACGAAGTTTTTCCGTGAAAAAAATCGGTTTCGACGCACCCATGCTTAATTTCTAAATTTAAACAAATAAAAGATAAATTTTCGGTTAAAATGCGTGATGCGCTGGAGATTAAAGATAAAGGAGAAATGATGGTTTATTTATTGCTGGGGCAACATTAGTTCATGACCCCTCAATCTGCGGTTTCAACCGCTCAAGAGTCAAACAAAGTCGGCCTGCGCAGACTGAGAAATCCGGGGGATATTTAAGCCGGGCTTGATATTACTAATTACCACTCATCGTTTCGCTTGTTGGTGTGGGTTTCCCAATCGTCGTGTTGCGGCGACTGATACAAAGGTTCTGGTTCCAATTCGGCTGACATTTCTAATTCTGGTTCCGATTCTTGCTGATAGATGTTCAGAGGTTCGACAACGCGGGCGATCGCATCTTTGACAAATGCTTTGACAAACTCGTCTTTCCTATTTAACTGAAACTGCCTTTGCACAACTTCGGTGATGCCACCATCGCCCCAATCTTGGTCGTGACGGAAATATTCAATAAAACTTTTACCGGCAATTCGGGTTAAATAAGCGGCACTTACTGCTTGAATGGCTTTGCCAAGTACAAACCCGGCTACGCTTAATTGCAGCGCCCTTGACACTACTTGAATTACGCCTTCAACTATTCCCAAACTGGCTAGGGTTTTTGCTAGAGACAATGCCAATTCTTTGGCGCGATCGATATTTAATTCGCAGCCGTAAATCTTGGCAATTTCTACTACCATCTGAGCGTTAACTGCTGCTGTAGCTAACAAATCCACAACTGGCAAAGGCGTTACAGCAATTACTCCGGCCCCGATCCACTGAAATCGCTCTACTGCTTTATCAGCTTGCCGTCTCCTTTGAGCGTCAATTAACTTGCGCGCTTGGTCTCCCAAGTGCTGAGATTGCAGCAAAATATTGTCGGCAATTAAGTCTTCGCCTTCGGCTCGCAAAATCGCAGCGACGCGCCGAATTAATGGCATAATATCCGGGTCTGGCTGAAAAATTGTGCCGTCTTCTAGTACAACTTTTTGCGGATTGGCGCTAATCGCTACTACATCCATTGCTGATACAAAACCTTTGACTCGCTGCCGCAGCCGATCGAGAATTTCATCTCTGTCGGTGTCGGGATAAAGGTCAACTTTATTAAAAACCACGATCGACCTTTTGCCAATTTCCGCCAAAGTCCGCAGCGGTTCGTACTCGGATTTTCGCAAATCGCCGTCCAAAACAAATAAGATCAAATCTGCCCTCGCCGCCAACTGCCTCGCCAATTCTTCTCTGTAAGTTCCCGCTACTCCCGCTTCCAAGATGCCTGGAGTATCAGTAATTGCTAATTCTCGATCGATTCCTTTCAATTTCAGAGTGTAAGTTTCCCCAACTTCGGTAGTTCCCATCGGCGCGCCCACCTGTCCCGCCATCCGCCCCACCAGCGCATTGACAGCGGAAGTTTTGCCCGCAGAACCGGTGCCGAAAACAACTACTCGAACGCTGCCCCGAGCCATGCTAGCTTCAATTTCGCGGGCTCTCAACAGCAAAGCTTGCCGCGCTACTTCATCTTGAATGCGATCGACTTGCTGCCTGATTGCTTTGAGATTTTCCGAAGCAGCTTCACTTTTTACAACAGGAACCTTAGGATTAATGGGTCGTTTTCCCTTAACTTTCTGCGGGCGTTGCAGCAGCCTAAAATAGTAAAATAGCGCAAAAATTAACGTTCCCAAAAGTACAATTATCAGGAAAATCAGCAAATTAGCCAGCAGCGGAGAAGCAGACCACGCAACTTGACTGTAAAGCCCTGTTAAGGAACTCACGAGCCCAATAATCAGCCCCAGGGCGAGGCAGAAAGCAGCAATTAAGGTTAACAGGCGCGGCAAAGGCATGAGGAAAGCGGCAAATAAAATGGTTATGCTTTGATTTTTACATTTTCATGAGAATTCGGAAGTGATAAGCTATTTGGCATTTAGATTGAAACTCGATCGCGGGTTCTCCTGCCCGCGCCACCAGAGTTTAAGTAAACAGTAGCTTACAAATTAAATGCGCGACAGCTTACGAGTTAAAAAAAAGAATGCAACTGTAGACAAGCTGCAAAGCCCGATAGCCATCAGTCATTCCCAATCTAAAACCTAAAATCTCAAATCTAAAATGGTATGGCGAAGCGCCCGATCGTACTGCACCAGCCCGCAAACCCGATTCTGTCCGTCTGCGGGCGCGATTTGCGGAGTTTGAGCGCCAGCGGGACGGACAAGTGCGATCGCCCTCTTGCTGAAATTGTAGCTTGCACGACTACTCAGCTACAGCTTATCACCTGCCCGAACCGCAGACCAGTTTATTTGCAGATACCTACTTATTTATTTAATAGCGAGTCGAGCAATACTTTTTTATTAAGAAACCAATATGACATTAAGTACACACAAACCAGGTTTTTTAACGCCAGTGCGTCCTGGAAGCTCCGAAAGTAGAAACGAGAAACCGGGTTTCTCAGGCAAGGTAAAAGCGTCCTAATTCACAAAAATTATCAAATTAATTATCCATGCCGTACTCTCAAATCAGTCACGACTTAAGTTAGACTGAATTGTCAGTGCGTGAATTATTCACAGGTTAGCATCTATGCAGCTCAAACATCTGAATCAGCCTTCACAAACACTCGCTACCTCTTGCGAGCATAACATCAAAGAGAGCCAGCCAGCAAAGCTTAATTATTTCGCTCAAATAGCCCGTTCCTTTAGCAACCTCAGTATTAGCGACAAAATCTGGCGTGGGTACGCACTGGCTCTTTGTGTTGCGATTGGGGGAACGACTGTCGGGATGGTGGCGGGGAATCATTACTATCGCAGAACGAACAATCAAGTACACATCGATCTAGAAAGTCGGCTTTTAAATAAGTTGCAGGTGGCTTTACTGCGGACGCAAAACAGCCAAGAGCGGCTGATTTACTGGATCGAACAGCCTGAAATATTTGACCGCAAATACCAACAGCTACAAAACAATACCCGCAGTTTGAAGTTGTCCATATCTGAAATTGAAAGTCATAAAGACATGGAAGAGGTAGAAGGTTTACAAAGTTTTAGAACCAATTACGCTTCGCTACTGTCTAATTACCTTCATCAGCTAGAAATTGTCAATCAAAAAATAAGTGATTTGCCAAATAATCCCGCTCAAAAAAGTGTTAAACGCAAGTTGCTGTCGAATTTAGATCGAGATAAAATTGGGTTGGAACTAGATAGGGCGGTCAATGATATAGCAGAAATTATCGATCGCGCCCAAGAACAAGAAGATGCAGCGGGGGAGGCCCTGCTGCGAGCGCAGGCGCTGCGGGTGCAAATAATTTTTGGTAGCATGGCACTGTCGATCGTCGTTGCAGCACTGCTGGCGGGCTTCACCAGTCGGGCGATCGCCAAACCCCTCGCCGCTGTAACTAATATCGCTCAGCGAGTGACCCAAGAGTCTAATTTTCAGTTGCAAGTACCTGTTACCAGCACCGATGAAGTGGGAGTATTGGCAGCTTCGCTGAATCAACTGATTCAGAAAGTAAATCACTTGCTAGAAGAATTGAAAGCCGGACAAGAAAGCCACATACTTCAAAATGAGAAAATGGCAAGTTTGGGGCGGATGTTGGCCGGTGTTGCTCACGAAGTTAACAACCCAATCAATTTTATATATGCTAATATCGACCCGGCGAAACATTATGTTGAAGATATTTTAGATTTGCTCAACACTTACGAAACAGAAATTTCCAAGCCGCCTGCCGCAGTGATCGAGAAAGGCGAAGAAATAGACATCGATTTTCTCAAAGAAGATTTGATGAAAATATTTGACTCGATGCAAGTAGGCGCTGAAAGAGCCAAAGCTATTATCTTAAGTTTGAAAGATTTTTCTCGCCTCGACGATGCGGCCCCTCATCCCGTCGATTTGCACGCCTGCATAGACAGCAGTTTGCTGATTCTCAACAGCCGAATCAAACAGGGCGTTGAAGTGGTGCGAAATTACGGGAACATTCCGAATGTTGAAGGCTACATGGGTTTGCTTTACCAGGTGTTTGTGAACATTCTGAACAATGCACTAGATGCTGTGGAAGAGAAAGCAAAAAGTGAGAAAACAAGTTTTGAGGAGGCGAAAAAACAATCGGCCTCGGAGTCAATCAAACACGAAGCACCGAGTTTTTTGCCCAGGATTGTGATTGCTACAGAATACTTAGACGAAGACTCAGTGGTAGTGCGAATTTCCGATAACGGTACGGGAATAGCGGCAGCAAGTCAAGAAAAAATGTTTCAAACATTCTTTACGACTAAACCGAGAGGTGTAGGTACTGGTTTGGGATTGGCAATCGGCCGCGAAATTATTGTCAAGAAACACGGCGGGACAATTAACTTTTGGTCGGAGGTGGGAACGGGGACGGAATTTACGATCGCCCTGCCGATTAAGCAGGATGATTTAATGCCAAATACGCTCTTAGAACCTCCAATTTCTCGCGAAGATAATTCCCTCGGCAACGAGAAGTTGCCAACCAAGTCCGAGGAGAGAGGAACTGTAAAAAAATAAAAATTATCAGTTTTTATAGTCCTTTCAAAAAAGAAGACCATTCTAAGCCCGTAATCTAAACTCTGATGTCATAATTCATTCCCAATCTCAAATCTCCTATCTAAAATTGTATGAGATTGCTTACTGACCGAAAGCATCCAGGATACAAGCCCCCGGATTCATCAGTGGAGAAATAAAAAACTTGTATCCGATAAACAATCCCACGAATTGATCCGTGGGATCAATGCTTCAATTCTTTAATCTAAAATCTAAAATCTAAAATCTAAAATCGATTGACTGGCTGTCGCTAGGCCAATAGATGAGTGATAATACCCAACTCAAAACAATTTTTCGTAATCTTGAAAAACAGGAGTTGCTATAATTTAAAGTTGAGAAACAACTGTACGGAGCAAAAATTATGGGACTATTTGACCAAATTTTGAGCGCGATCGACAATCCCAACCAACAAGCAAGTCCCAATGAGTTGGGCAACATTTTGGGTGCGGTAGAGCAGTTGAGCAGCAACCAGGGCGTCAATACGGGCACGACTCAGCTAGCAATGTCGGTTTTGGGCGGATACGTGCGATCGGCATTGCAAAACGTGCGATCGCAGTCGGGAGACGCACAAGCTCAAGAAGTTGTCAACGAATTTAGCGGCACAAATCCCAATCCGGAAGCGGTACAGAGTTTGTTCGGAGCAGGCGAACTGACGCAGATAGTAAACGATATCGCCCACAGAACCGGTTTGAATAACGCCACAGTGCAGGCGATGATACCTGTTTTGGTGCCGCTGGTGCTGAATTTGCTAAAAACCGGCAGCAACGCCCAAAACCCAGCCCCAGGCAGCAATCCCGTTTTGAATACGTTTTTAGATGCAGATGGAGACGGCGACGTAGATATTACTGACGCCATGTCGATGGCAGGCCGCTTTTTGAATCAGCGCAGTTAATTTGGGATTTTTGTAACCGCAGATATCAGCGGATGGAAACAGATGAACGCAGATAGGATTTTATCTGCGTTCATCTGCGTTTATCTGCCTCGATCTGCGGTTACAAGAACTCCTACTTTAACCCAAACCCAAATCAGTCACAGCACCAACACTGCTAGAAGAAACCAACTTAGCATATTTAGCCAAAACGCCTTTAGTATACCGAGGTTTAGGAGGCTGCCAAAGAGCGCGCCGCTGCTCCAATTCTGCATCAGAAACATTGAGCTGCAACAAGCGTTTTTTAGCATCAATTGTAATCGAATCGCCCTCTTTTACCAAAGCAATTGTGCCGCCAACTTGCGCTTCTGGTGCAACGTGACCTACAACCATGCCGTAAGTTCCGCCAGAGAAGCGACCGTCAGTAATTAACCCGACAGAATCGCCCAAACCTGCGCCAATAATTGCCGAAGTTGGTGCTAACATTTCGCGCATTCCCGGCCCGCCTTTGGGCCCTTCGTAGCGGATCACAATCACATCTCCGGCTTGAATTTTGCCCGCTAAAATTGCATCCAAACAATTTTCTTCAGATTCAAATACCCGCGCCGGGCCGGTAATTATCGGTTTTTTAACGCCAGTAATTTTAGCAACGGCTCCTTCTGTTGCCAGATTTCCCCTCAGAATTGCTAAATGTCCTTGGGCGTAAAGCGGGTTGTTCCAAGGGCGGATGACATCTTGGTCGGTGCGGGGGTCGGCTGGAATATCTGCCAACACTTCAGCAACAGTTTGACCGGTAATTGTCAGCGCGTCGCCGTGCAGCAAACCCTGTTCTAACAGCATTTTCATTACTTGAGGAATGCCGCCGGCTTTGTGCAAATCGGTTGCTACGTATTTGCCGCTGGGTTTGAGGTCGCACAGCACCGGTACTTTCGCTCTAATAGTTTCAAAATCGTCGAGGGACAGTTCAACTCCGATCGCATTTGAAATGGCCAATAAATGCAGCACAGCATTGGTTGAACCGCCGATTGCCATAATTACCGCGATCGCATTTTCAAAAGCCTTGCGAGTCAAAATCTGGCTGGGTAACAACTGTTTGCGGACAGCTTCCACCAAAACTTTTGCAGATTCGGCAGCGCTATCAGCTTTTTCGGCATCCTCAGCAGCCATTGTCGAAGAATAAGGCAAACTCATGCCCATCGCTTCAAAAGCGCTCGACATCGTATTTGCGGTGAACATTCCGCCGCAAGAACCAGCGCCGGGACAAGCTTTGTGTTCCACTGCATTGAGTTCTGTTTCGTCAATTTTGGCGGCGCTGAATTGACCGACTGCTTCAAAAACGCTGACGACGGTTAAATCCCGTCCGTTGTGGTGTCCGGGTTTGATTGTGCCGCCGTAAACAAAAATAGCAGGAATGTTCATGCGGGCGATCGCAATCATTGCCCCCGGCATATTTTTATCGCAACCGCCGACAGCCAGCAACCCGTCCATACTTTGGCCGTTGCAAACAGTTTCGATGGAATCCGCAATCACATCTCTCGACACCAGAGAATATTTCATCCCTTGAGTTCCCATCGAGATCCCGTCGCTGATAGTAATCGTGCCGAACACCTGCGGCATTGCCCCGGCTTCCTTTGCACTCGCAATAGCCCGCAAAGCGAGGTCGTTCAATCCCATGTTGCAGGGCGTAATCGTGCTGTACCCGTTGGCAATCCCCACAATCGGCTTAGTGAAATCGCCGTCGCCAAAACCGACTGCCCGCAGCATTGCCCGGTTGGGCGCGCGCTGCACGCCCCCAGTCACAGCTTGGCTTCTCAAATTTTCAGGCATTTTAAAATTTCCTTTGTCAGTTGTCTGTTGTTCAGTTGTCTGTTTTTCTTTGCTGCTGGCTGTTTGAGTGCCCAGTGCCGAGAGTTTTACCCTATTGTTGATTTTCTCAGAAGCGTTGATATTTGTCAGGCCTTTTAGGAGGCAGCAGCACAGCATTGCCAGGAAAGCAGTGCAAAGATTCTACAGATACTACACGTGCAGGGTGAATACCGTAGTTATCTGGGATGATGTGGTAACACCCATCACTCTAACGTTTGAAAACAATTGCGAGGCGAATGACATGGAGGCCGATCGAATTCTGAGGCAATATGCGGCCGGAGAAAGAAATTTTCGAGAAATTAACCTCGCCGGGGCCGACTTACAAGGCGTAAACCTCAGCGAGGCTAACTTTACCAGAGCGAATTTCCAAGACGCAAACCTCAAAGGCGCTAACCTGACGGGAGCGAACTTGCGCGAGGTGAAATTGCCAGGGGTGGACTTGACAGAAGCTAATTTGACCGAAGCAAATCTGATCGGTACTGATTTGAGCCGCGCCAATCTCAGCGGGGCTAACCTGATGGGAGCCAACCTTCGCGGCTCAATGGCGAGAGAAGTCAACATGACCAAGGCTAATTTGACGGAAGCTAATTTGACCGAAGCCAACTTTACCGAAGCGAATTTGTTTGCGGCCAACTTAACCGACGCTAGCATGATTCGCATTAATTTGATGAAAGCAAATTTGAGTTGGTCAACTCTCAAAGCGGTAAACCTGACAAATGCCATCCTTAGCGAGTCGCTTTTAGAAAGAGCTAACCTGAATCAGGCAATTCTTAGCGGGGCGATGCTAAGCGGGGCCAACCTGACTGGTGCAGACTTGCGCCAAGTAACGATGGTTGGAGCTAATCTGAGCGAAGCTAATCTGAGCAATGCTAATTTGAGAGTTGCTAATGTGAGTTGGTCAACGCTGGCAAGAGCTAACTTGAGCGGTGCTAATTTGTACCGGGCAAAGCTTTGCTGGTCTAATTTTAGCGGGGCTATTTTGATGGAAGCGGTTTTGATTGATGCTAATCTCAATCGAACTAACTTCCGCGATGCAGATTTGAGGCGGGCAATTATGCCGGACGGCACAACTAATGACTCTTAAAATTTGATTGTTGATTGTTGACTGTTGACTGTTAACTGTTAACTGTTGACTGTTGACTGTTGACTGTTAACTACTGACTAATGACTAATGACTATCAGTGAATTATTGATTCTGGGTGCGGCCGGACTTTTTGCCGGAATTCTAGCTGGTTTTTTGGGTATCGGCGGCGGTACGGTGATCGTGCCTTTGTTGGTGACTCTCAATTACACTCCGGTGCAAGCGGTTGCTACTAGCGGTTTGTCGATCGTCATTACAGCTATTTCTGGCAGCATCCAGAATTGGCGCATGGGCTACCTCAGCTTGAGTCAAGTCGCCGGCATCGGATTTCCCGCCGTCATCACAGCACAAATCGGTGCTTATTTGGCGGGGATATTTCCGCCTTACTTGCTGTTACTTAGTTTTGGGCTGTTGCTGTGGCTGAATATTTATTTAATTGAAGTTCGCAAGCGCGTGACAGCTAAGAAGAAAGCGGAAGCAGAACAAGGGGAACTAGGAGGACAAGCGGGACAAGGGGAAAATCCTCAATTACCAATTACCAATTACCAATTACCACAAAATTCAAATATTTTATTCCATCCAACTTTTGCTAAAATTGCTACCGGCAGTGCTGCGGGTTTATTAGCGGGTTTGTTTGGCGTAGGCGGCGGCGTGATTATGGTTCCCCTGCAAATTTTGCTGTTAGGAGAAAGCATTAAAACTGCAATTCAAACGAGCTTGGGCGTCATCGTCATCACGGCCATTTCCGCGACGGCTGGACACGCGGCGCGCGGGAATGTTTTGTGGGTTGTGGGGTTGATTCTGGGCGGCGGCGGTTTGTTGGGGGTGCAGGTGAGCACGCGGTTTTTGCCGAGATTGCCCGATCGTATTGTTAGTTTAGCTTTTCGATCGCTCTTGGCAATCTTATCGATTTATATTTTCTGGCAAGCTTGGCAAAAATTTAGTAATGGGTAATTGGTAATTGGTAAGGTGCGCGGCCCGGCGCACCCTACGAAAGAAGGAGGGAAAGTGCGCGCAGCAGCCTACGAAAAACTCATAACTAACGACTAATTTGTTGATAGTTTCTTCACGGCGCGAGTCAGACGCTGCAAATAAGGCTTGACAATTTCTTGATTTTGCCGCTGCAATTCGGAAACTTGCTGCTGCAAATGCTGCATCTCGGTTTGCAGCATTTCTGTGTCTATTGTGGGTCGATCGAGCAAATCCTGCAATTGCTTCACAGAAGCTTGGATTGTCTCCAAGTCTACTTCGTTCGATCGCTCCTGCAACTGAGCTGTAAGAGTTTTAACTTCAGTTAACTTTTCGTTCACCAATAAAAATCGGACGTTGACATTTTCCCAATCATGCTCTCTGAGGGCACTATTTTCCAAAATGCGCACTTTTTGCTGCAAATCCAACAGGATGCTGTTGAACTCCTGAGAATCTGCCGGAAGCGTCTGCGCTTGGCGTTCGAGGGAGGCTACGGCAGCTTGTACCTCGGCGATGGCGCCGGATTCCAAGCCCAGGATTTTGTGCTGCAAGTCGGAGACAGCGGTGTAGAGTTCCGCAGGTTGTCCAGGTAGTATCTGAACTTGCTGCGATCGACGTTCTACAGCGGCCTGTACGTCCGCGATCGCAGAATTTGCCTTGTGTTGCATTTGTTGCTCGAAACGCTGGCGATTGGCGAGATTCAGCGAGAGTGCGGCGGTTAAAGGGGCAACAGCGTAGAGAATTTGGCCCGACAATCCAGCAGCAATCGCGCCAATCGCTGAACCGGCAACAGAGGCGTATTCTGCGAATTCTAGCCAATCCGGCTGGTTCGGGGCACTTCTCAAAGCTGGGAATGATGCTTTTTCAATCTTCTGCATAGCCTTTTAGTCGTAGTCTGATAGATGGCGATAGGGACATGATAAAAGCGATCGGCAAATAAATCAGGGCTATTTGTCAAATTTTCGGGATTGTGGTATTTTTATTGACCGAAAGCATCCAGGATACAAGCCCCCAGATTCATCCGTCCAGAAATAAAAAACCTGTATCCGATGAAACTTGCCCCCCGAATTTATCCGTGGGGTCAATGCTTCAATTCTTTAATCTAAAATCTAAAATCTAAAATCGATTGACCTCATGCCGCATACGTTCTGCCTTCAAAACGGTCAATCTCATGTAAAATTCAGGATTAAGTCGATCGCTCAATCAACAGTTAACTGATAACTGATAACCGTTAACCGCCGTCTGTCAGGAGTACACAGAAAATGGGTCTTAAGATTATTGAAAGCTACGATAGCAGTTTTGTCCTCGAACCTGATGCTAAAACTGCACTGTTCGGTTCATTAACCGGTGAAAGCTTTCTCCAACAAGTAGCTCTACAATTGCAATGCTCGCGCATTGAGTTTGCCGAGTTACTTTTTCAGCCCGTCCCTTACAGCAGCGAGACGCCGAAGGGAATGCCTGCTGAATTTGAAAAGTATCACGAATCGAGCGATTTTGCGATCGTCAACGTCCCGCCTAATTTCATGTTCCAAGCCAAAATATTTAAACCAAGCCGCCTCTGTGCCGTTTATCGCGTTTTCAAGAGTTAGGTCAAGGCTGGTTCATCTGTGGTTGAATCTAAAATCTAAAATCTAAAATCTAAAATCGGATGACAGAAGAAATTCACTCTCTCGCCAGCTTAGAATTCATTCCCTACATTGACTCCGAGGGGAAATTGCCCGATTTTACCCAGGGAAAAATTGGCGTTTACGCAATTTTTGACAACGAGAAAGTCCTGCAATTTGTCGGTTATTCTCGCGATATTTACCTCAGCCTCAAACAGCATTTGGTACGGCAAACCCAATACTGCTACTGGCTGAAAGTCCAAACTATCGACAAACCCAGCCGCACTATTCTAGAAAGCATCCGCTCGAGTTGGATTGCAGAAAACGGTTCCGAACCCCAAGGTAACGGTGTCGATGCTGCCAAGTGGAACGATCCCATCGACACCAAAACTGTGATGACTGCCCAAGAAACGGCAAATTATGAAGGTATCTTCGCCGATGAAATTGCCAAAGATAAATTGTTGAAAAATGTTGCCCGGCGCGTAGAAAATGAAATTTTCTACCTGCTGAAAGCTCGCGGTGTAACTGAAGAAATTCGGTTTAATCCCAAGCTGAAAACGAGCGGATTGCTCGATTTAAAGTAAATACAATAGTCCTTACTGCGAACAGTAGGGAAACGGCATTGCCGTTTCCCTAATTCCCGCGCCGGACACGGCAATGCCGTTTCCCTACAGATTATTGGCTACAATCTATCTGATCTCTCATCTCCGTCTGTTAACATTTTAACAGTTAAGATTTAACACAGATCGGAATCTGCACAATTAACTTGGCTCCTCGGCCCGGAGCAGAAATACAACTGATTTGCCCTCGATGTTTTTCCACTACAATATCGTGACTGATTGCCAACCCTAATCCAATACCGCTGCCTACAGGCTTCGTAGTAAAAAATGGGTCAAATATCTGGTGGCGCACTTCCTCACTCATCCCACAACCGTTATCGGCAATGTGAATAACAACCGATTTATAGTTGTGAGTGGCTAATTTTGAATCTTGATTGTGCAGGGCCGATTCTGACTCACAACTTACTGAAGTGCTGATGGTAATTTTTCGGGGAGACGGTTGAGTTTGCAGGGCATCAATAGCATTACTTAGCAGGTTCATGAACACCTGATTTAATTCACTGGCGTAACAGGTGACTCTTGGCAGTTGGCTGTAGTGTTTAATGACCTCTATCTCACCAGCTTTGTTTGCTCCCTTCAGCCGGTGCTGCAAAATAACTAAAGTATTGTCAATGCCTTCATGAATATCCACTGACTTGTACTTTTGTTCGCCAAGGCGGGAGAAGTTGCGCAAAGACATCACAATTTGACTAATCCGAGAAGCACCATCTTTCATCGAATTCAGCAGTTTTGGATAATCCTCTGCGATGAAGTCGGGTTGAATTTCGTCCAATTCGCCGATAATTTCTGGAAGGGGGTGCGGGTAGTAATGTCGGTACAATTCCACGAGGCGAAGCAAATCTCGCGCATAGTCCGCCGCTAGAGCAAGATTGCCGTAGATAAAGCTGACGGGATTGTTGATTTCGTGAGCAATCCCTGCCGCTAGCTGACCTAAAGAAGCCATTTTTTCCTTCTGTATTAACTGAGCTTGAGTTTTCTTGAGTTCAGTTACGGTTTGTTCGAGTTGCTGGGCGTAGGATTGCGTTTGTTGAAACAACTGGCGCTGCACGAGTTGATTTGAGACGCGGGCCAGAACTTCTTGTTCGTGAAACGGTTTTGTGATATAATCTATACCACCAAGTTCAAAGGCTTTGACTTTATCAAACACTTCATTTAAAGCACTGATAAAAATAACCGGAATGTCCTTGGTTGTGGGAGAAGCTTTCAATGCTTGGCAGACTTTGTAGCCGTCCATACCGGGCATCATGATATCCAGCAATATCAAGTCAGGAGCAGTTAATTCGATCGACCGCAGAGCTAGTTTGCCGTCGGGTGCGGTGCGTGTTTTGTAGCCTTGCTGCGAGAGTATTTGAGCTAAAAGTTGCAAATTAGCCGGAATATCATCAACAATTAAAATATTCCCTTTTAAGACGGGAGTTGGTTCGCGATTCATATCTAGTTTGGTAAAATAACATTTATAGGTTTGTAGTGAATTCGACCGTCCGAGCGGGTTTTATGAGGACGGTCGTACTCAATACAAACCCGATATAATATCGTTTTTATTTTATTTCGGGATGGATGAGAGCTAGTATTTGGTTGAACTGAAACTCGTTAGCCAATGCGGCTAGAGCACTAGCTAAAGCGTCATTTCGATCGCGAATTTGTTCAATTTGGATAAGTATTAACTCTAAATCGCACTCAATTGTGGCTTTCTCTAAAGCTGCCAGCCAATCTGCGGGTAAAGCTGCAACAGTCTCTGGAGTGGGAGCTTCGATTTGAGTTGAGTCGGGAACACTCTCCGGTTCATCGTAAATGTAACGCACTCCGAGATGTTTGTGCAGCGTGGCAAAGATTTCTGTATCTCGAAAGGGTTTGTGGATAAAGTCATCGCAATCATCTGATACAGTAACGGTTCGCGCTTCCTCGGCGTTACCGGCACTCAGGGCAATAATGGGGGTAGCTTGACCTTTAACCGTGGCTTTAATACGTTTCGTCGCTTCCTGTCCATCCATCACGGGCATCCACATATCCATAAAAATTAAGTGTGGCTCAAAACTCGACCACATTTCAATAGCTTCTATGCCGTTACTGGCTTCTTGGAGTTCAAAGTTAAAGGCAGCGAGGAGTTCGATCAGCAGTTGGCGGTTGTCGGCTCGATCGTCCACAATCAAAATACGATAGCGCGGTTGGTTGCGTTCTAGAGCTATCACCCGACGCGGCGGCTGTAGGGGTTGAGTCGCCGGGGCCTCAACGGCGCTGACGGAGATATCAAACGCGAAGGTTGTGCCGCGTCCTTCTTCACTGCACACAGTAATGATGCCACCCATCAGCTTGATAAACTGTTGGCTGATAGCCAGTCCCAAGCCTGTTCCCTGCTGAGATGCTGCCCCTGTTTTGGTTTGCACAAACGGTTGAAAAAGCCGCTCTAACTCTTCAGGAGCCATGCCGAAACCAGTGTCTTCTATTTCAAAATGTAATTGATAATCAGTGATTGGTAATTGCTGGTTTTCACGATCCCTATCCGCACTTACTCTTACCGCAATGCCTCCTTCTTTCGTAAACTTAATAGCGTTAGAAAGCAGATTAATTAAAACTTGGCGCAACTTAAGTTGATCGGTTTGCACGTATTCGGGAATATCGCTAGAGCAGTCAAATGTTAACTGTAATTGTTGCTCCCGTGCCTGAAGTTGGAACATCTCTTTTACATCGTTCAGCAGGCTGCTTAATTTAAAGTCTGTTGGGTTGAGGGTAATGCGTCCCGCCTCTATTTTGGCTAAATCTAATATTTGATTGATCAGAGCTAGCAAGTGTTCTCCGCTGCAGTTGATAATGCGGATATTTTCCTGCTGTTCGCGACTGAGGTTGGTAGAACGCTGCATCAATTGGGAGAATCCCAGAATTGCGTTGAGCGGGGTGCGGAGTTCGTGGCTCATATTTGCCAGGAAAGTGCTTTTCGCGACGTTGGCTGCTTCTGCTGCCCAGGCGGCTTGTTGGAGCAGTAGCGATTGCTGCTGAGTGGCTTCGAGCAATTGAGCTTGTTGTAAGGCGACTCCCAGTTGAGTGCTAATTTGCACCCCAATATTGATTTCTGCTTCGCGCCAAGTGCGGGGTGCAGAATTTTGATAGCTGGCGAGTAAACCCCAAAGTTGACTGCCGCAAAATATAGGAAAAATAACGTAGGCTCTAGCTTGAAATTGCTCTAACAGTTGCAGGTAACAAGGACTCAACCCAGCGCTGTATATATCTTCAATTATGTGGTAAGGAACGCCTCTAGCATACATACCGCCTTGATTTCTTTGTAGATAGGTATCTCGCACTGGTTCACCGGAGGCTTGCATAGTTTTCGCGGTACAGCGAGAGTCTTCGAGGAGAGTGTTTGGAAAATTAAAATCGTCAGTTTGTTGCATCAGAGATATCCAGCCCGGAGCCAGTGATTCGGCAACAAATTCCCCGCTCCAATCAGGATTAAAACGATAGATACCGACACGATCGCATTTTAGGGTTTGTCGCAGTTCAGAGGTTGTAGTTTTGAATATTGTGTCAATATCTAAGGACTGACGGATGCGATCGATCGATCGGGCGATGGCTTGTTCCCCCTGCGCGCTTTCTCGCAAAGCTGACTCGGCTTGTTTGCGATCGCTAATATCCAAGACAGTGCCAAACAAACGCATCAACTGCCCTTTTTCATCGTAAAGCGGTTTCCCTCTGACTTCTATGTAACAGAGCGAGCCATCTCTTCGGATCAGCCGCAGATCGATTTCAAAGCTTTGTCCCGACATAGCTCGATCGCGAAGTATTGCGACATAGCGCGATCGATCTTCTGGATGAAAACGCTCGATTAATTGTTCGGTTAGCAGCGGTTTTTGAGTCGGATCGAACTCGTAAATGCGATAGAGTTCCTCACTCCAAGTGGTTGTGTTTGTGGCGATATCGTGTTCCCAACTACCAATACGGGCAATTTTTTGGGCTTCCAGCAGTCGGGATTCGGCTAACTGGCGATCGCTAATGTCGCGCGCTACCCACACCGCAGAGCGATCGGACAGCGGCGAAATTTTAGCAGCAAACCAAACTTCTTGATTATTAATCTGCTGGCTGTAATCAAAACTAATCGTTTGTTTAATTTCCAATGCCTGTCGAACTTGAGCAAAATAAATCTCCTCGCTTTCCTCATGAAAAAATTGTTCGATGATCGAGTCAATCTGACTCGTCTGATAGTTGTAGTGAGAAATGCCCTTGGTGGGTATAATTTTGATTGTTTTTTCTGGCAATTCAAAAATTAATACAATATCTGCAATTGACTCAAATATTTGTAGAACTTGCTCGGTAGAAGTGTAAAGTTTTTGCTCGATCAATTGGCGCTCGGCTATTTCATATTGTAATATTTCGTTAGCACGAGCTAAAGCGTAGGTACGTTCCGCAACTTCGGATTCTAAAGTGCGATTGTAGTCAGTTAATATTTTTTCAGATTGTTTGCGCTGTGCGATGTTATAAAAAATAATCAGGGCATAAATAATGTTTCCGCCTTCGTCAAAAATTGGTGTGGCGCGCACCTCAAAAGGAATAAATTTCCCATCTCGACGAAGTTCTAAATCGTCAAGGAACACGGTTTCGCCGCGCAGCGCTCGGAATGCGGGCAGTTCTTCAGTTGGATACGGCTGGTTTTTGCGGTACATTTGATAAACTTTTACTGCTTCTTGTAAAGTCGCATCGGGGATAGTTTCTACGCCGAGCCAATGCTTGGCAGTTTCGTTGAAGTACACGGCTTGACCGGAGGCATCGTGGATAGATACTCCCGCAGGTATGGCTTCGATAAATTGCTTGAGTTGGCTCTCGCTTTGCGCTAAAGCTTCATTTAAAGATTTTTGGTCTGTAAAAGCCTGTTGCAGTTGTGCTGCCATAAGATTAAAGGAATTGGTCAGTTCTCCGACTTCATCCAAGCGTCTAATTTCTAAAGGTTCATCCCATTTTCCTTTGGCAACATTTTTGGCGGCGGTATTCAAGCGCATAATTGGCTTTGTCACCCAACGGGAAGTCAACAATGCGATCGCGATCGCCAGCGGCAGCGTACCGGCGCACAACCACAATGTGTTGCGTGTATTTGCTTGAAGGCGAGCGATGAAATCAGACTCTGGCACCACCACCACAATCAACCAATCCAAGCCACGGAAATCTCGATAGGGAGTGACGCGGACAAACTCCCGCTGGCGATCGCGGTTGTTCGCCAGGGTAAATTTCTGGGTTGTTTGCAGGGTGCGGAAGTTGCCAAATCGGTTGGCGAGTTGTCGAGCAATATCTCGCGTTCGGGCGTCCTTGCTGTTGATGGCTAGCAATGGCGTCGGTTGGTTTTTTGCTGGCGTCACCAAGGGTTTTTCTCGTGTGGATGTGGCAATCAGATTCCCCGATCGATCCATTATAAAAGTCTGTCCCGATCCAGAGAAGTGCAGCCGAGCCAGAAAGGTATTGATTGCCGACAGCCCATCAGGATCGGTGAGGCGATCGCTAATCCGTTCTCCTACTTGTTCGATTAACTGATGCGCTACATTCTCAACTGATTCCTGACCGCTTTTGAAACAAAGAAAGCTCGCTAGCCCGACTACACTTACAGTTTGCAAAACAAAGGGAACAATCAGAACCGTTCGCAGGGGAAGCTTGCTGAAAAGTTTGGCGGCGGGGCGGTTGAAGAAATAAATAGGCATGGGTGTGAACCAATTGTGCTGGCGATCGAATTTTAACTACTGTGGTCTGCCTTCACCCCGGCAATTGTCGCGCCTGGTAGGCTCTGAAATTTTCCTCCGGGTTCAATATAGCCAACTACCAGCGAAGATTGGGCGCGGCTGTCAAAATTTGCCTCTGTCAGTTCTGTTTCTAGCTGTTTTGCTGTTGATTCATTTCTACTAACAAAAACAGCCAGAGTTTTTATATGTTGTTTCTTTGTATGGGAAATCATATCGTTAATTAACAGCTCGATTAACGGCTTATTATTTGGCAAATAACTGCCCATAACTTGAATTTTAATTTCTGTTTGATTTCCCTCTCCATCTGTCAAAATCAAGCTAGAGGAGCTTTCGGGAATTTTATTAATAGTTTGATTGGGATGCTGGAAGTGCAACCATTTAACAACGGCAGCCTCTGTTGCGGCTACTGATTCGTGCAGCCGGTCCGCCAAAGCATAGAAAGCCTCATTATCTTCTCGGTGAGCAAGTACGTAAGCTCGCAATTCCTTTCTGCTCATAGCTTGAAAATTAGGCTTGTTCATCACAGTATCTCCATTGCCCGTTAGGATAAATCTCTATTTCAATAGTTTCACCAGCCAAAATATACAGGTAATTTGTGCGTTCATCGAGTCGCACTATGTAGATAGGCTGATACATATTTGTTAATTCATAGCAAACTACAAAGCATTTGAGTAACTGCGCTGCTGTAGGAATAATTTTTCCTCCTTCACTCTCGCACTTTTGCTTGTTTAGTTTACAAGAGTCAGAGTTTGCAGTAACGCCCGATCGCGTTACTGCAAATTTGTTAACTTGGCTAAAACGGCGGCGAATACAGCGGGTTCGATCGGCTTTGTTAAGTGTTCGTTGTAACCGGCGGCGATCGCCCGATCGCGGTCTTGTTCGCTAGCATAAGCTGTCAGCGCCACGGCCGGCAAGCGCTTGATTTTGTCGGATGCGGACGATCGCACTTTGCGGATCAGCGAGTCGCCTTCCTCAACGGGCATGGCGATATCGCTGATTAAAATATCCGGCGGCGACTGCTGTAAAATGTCGATCGCCTCTGCAGCCGAAGCAGCCGCAGTCGCAGTCGCCCCCAACTCTTCGATCGCCACAATCAAAAACTTACGGTTATCGGGTTTGTCGTCAACTACCAATACCTTTAAACCTGCCAAAATACCCGGACGGATTTGAGGGGATTTGCTTTCCTCTCTCAACTTTGGCTGGTGATTCCGACGCTGTTTGAGCGGCAGTTTCACCGTAAATGTCGCACCCTTGTTTTTACCCGGACTTTCCGCAGTCACAGTGCCACCGTGGAGTTCCACCAAGTGCCGGACGATCGCCAATCCCAGTCCCAAACCGTTTTGATGCTTAGTAATCGAGCCGTCTGCTTGTCGGAAGCGATCGAACACGTAGGGCAGAAACTCTTGGGAAATGCCCTTTCCGGTATCGCTGACAGTAATTTGCACGTAATTAGGTGATGAGGAATCGGTAACAGCTACCGCCGATAAGCGCAGTTCCACATTTCCCCCCGAAGGCGTAAACTTCACGGCGTTAGTCAGCAAATTCGACACTACCTGCTGCACCCTCGGGGCGTCGCCCCACATCAAGCTGACTGCGGGGTCAAATTCTGAGGAAACGGTGACAGACTTAGCCTTGGCCGCCAAACGAACTGATTTCAGAGCAAACTCAATCGTCTGTCTCATGATGAACCAGCCGGGTTTCAGAGCCAGCTTACCTTGAATAATCCGGGAAACATCGAGCAAATCTTCCACTACCTGCACCTGCACCCTCGACTGACGCTCGATCGCTTCCAAACCGGAAGCTAAATCCTCTGCGGTGTACGAGCGGGTGCGCAACCTCTGTGCCCAGCCCATAATCACATTTAGAGGCGTGCGCAGTTCGTGGGAAAGAGTGGCTAGAAACTCGTCTTTCAGGCGGTTGATGGCTTCTGCTTGGGCCCGCGCGGCCTGTTCGCGATCGAGCAACTGAGCGCGTTGGGCCTCCAATTGCTTGCGATCGCTGATGTCGGTGACGATCGACATACAGTTGATGTTCCCGTTGCTGTCGCGGACTTGAGTTGCCCACAAACTGATGTCGATCGAGCTGCCGTCTTTCCTTTGGCGCTGGGTTTCCATGTCGGCGATCGCGTTTCCTTGGCGAATTCGTTTCAAATTCGCCATGAATTCCTCCCGCTTGTCTGCGGGAACGCTGGGCGCAAATTGACCTACCGCCTCTGATTCGGACCAGCCAAAAATCCTCTCGGCGGCTGGGTTCCACATTTTCACACTGCCGTCGTCAGTGTCCAAAACGGTAATTGCCAGGGGACAAGCCTGAATCAAGGCTTCTAAAGTTTGATTGAGGTGCGATCGCGCTGCTTCTGCTTGTTTGCGATCGGTGATATCGACGTTCACTCCGATCGTCCGCCAAGGCAAACCGCGATCGTCGGGAAACCCCTTAGCCCTGCAAGCAATCCAGCCCACGCTTTTGTCGGGGCGGCAGATGCGGAACTCAATGTTTAATTCCTCCCCGGAAGCCCCCGCAGCTTTTACCTGCTGTTCGGTAACAGCGCGATCGTCTGGATGCAGCATTTGGGCCCAACTTTGATAGCTGTCTAAAGCGCCGGGCGGCAGCCCGTACAAAGCCTCTAACTCCGGCGTACACGCGAGATCGTCGGTTTGGACGTTCCATTCAAAAGTTCCGATTTTGCCTGCTTGCTGAGCGATTTGCAGCCGTTCTTGATTCTTTTTGAGTTCTGCTTCCACCCGCGATATCTCGGTCAAGTCGATGTAAAATGCGACGATCGTCTCTGGTTCGCGAGCGTCCGGGCACAGGATCGTCCCGCCCATCAGAATCGGCACGCGGCTGCCATCTTTGCGGATGTACTCTTTCTTGAAAGGAGTTGCGACTCCCTTAACCCGCAGTTCTTGCGCCGCCACGGCGTCGAGGTGCAGGTATTCGGGGGGGGTCATCCTGTCCCACCGCATTTGACCGGAGAGCAAATCTGAGCGGGTGTAGCCGACCATGTTGAGCAGGGATTGGTTGGCGTAGGCGATGCGGCCGCTCAAATCGCCGATCGCGACTCCGAAAATATTTGACTCGAACAGCCGCCGGAATATGGCTTCGCTTTGCTGCACTACTCGTTTTGCTTGGTTGCGATCGGTGATTTCGGCAACCACGGTGCTGACTCCCAGCAGTGTTCCGGATTCATCGATCACGGGGTAAAAGCTGATTTGCCAATCCCGCAAAACTCCTGGCTGTTGCAGGGTTTCGGCCTTAATTTCCAAGTCGGTCACGGGGGTTTGCGTCGCCAGCACTTGGCGGTAAATCGGCTCTAGCATATCGGCGATTTCCGGACTCGCTTCTCTAACGGTGCGCCCGAGGTACTCTGCGATCGAGCGACCGTTGATCTGAGCGAGGCATTCGTTGATGCGGATGTAGCGCAAATTGGTATCGACAAAGCACAGCCCGACTGGTGTGGTGTTGTAAACTAAGTCGAGTTCTGCTAGTTGGCGGCGAAGGCGTATTTCGTTTTCTAGAAGTTGGTTTTGGGTTTGTTTGCGATCGGTAATATCTAGTACGAATAATGCTCCTTTGTCTGTAGCTCCTTGCAACTTTCCGCCCCCGATTAAAATTGGGAAGCGCGTGCCGTCAGAGCGGATGAATTCTTTTTCATAAGGCGCGCAACTTCCTGATGCTGCGACTTGCGCGATCGCCGCGCGATCGATTTCTCCGTATTCCGGCGGCGTGATATCGATCCAGCGAATCTGTCCCGAAACTAAGTCTTCCCTCGTATATCCGATCATTTCCAGCAAGGCGTCGTTAGCGTCAGTAACTTCGCCGTTGGCATCCCAGAAACCGATGCCGATCATGTTAGATTCTACCACGCTGCGGCAGCGCATTTCGCTTTCCCGCAAAGCTAATTCTGTTTGTTTTGCTGCGGTAATATCTGTGAGAATTATGCCGACTCCGATTATTTCTTCTCTTTCATTTTTAACTGGGTAGTAGTTTGCTACCCAGTAACCGAAATATCCCGGTTTCCCTTCAGGTTCGCCACTCATTTCTAAGTTTAAAACAGGCTGGCCACTTTCTAAAACTTGCTGAATTATCGGCGCAAATTTTGCTGCATATTTTGGCAACAATTGCCGGAAGTCTTGGCCGAGATGCTGTTCTATCGGCAAACCGTTGAGTTCTGCTAATACTTGATTGATATGGATGAAGCGCATTTCGCGATCGAAAAAGCAAATCGCTAGGGGAGATGCTTCTAACAGCGCGTCAATTAAGGCAAAGGATTGCGCTGTTTGAGATAGTGCTTGCTGCGCTTCTGCATAAAGTCTGGCGTTGTCGAGGGCGATCGCGACGCGGTATGCTAAATCTTCTAGCATTGCCATGTCTTCTGCACTGTAGCGGCGGCCCAACTTTGAGGTAAAGCAAGTGATGCAACCCATTACCCGCCCGCGCGCTTTCAGCGGTACGCAAGCGTGAGATCCGATATTGAGCGATCGCAATATTTCTATTTCTGCTGCATTTTCGCATCCTGCTGCTAACATTTCCTCATCCACTTCGGCAATTAGTTCGGATGTTCCGGTGCGGATTACCAGCGGATAGCCGTTAGTAGCATTGTCGGCGATCGGACTGCGGATTCTCAAGTTATTCAGACTATCAACTATAGAGGCTTCTGCGTGAGCTGCTGCGACTCCGCGCACTTTTGAGTCGGTTTCGGTCAAATGAATGCAGCACCCGTCGGCGATCGAATTTACTGCTAATTCTGCTACCTTTTGCAGCACCGTTTCCCCGTCAAACGCATCAGCCAGCATTTTGCTGACTTCTGCTAAAAATGCCGAGCGCTGCTGTTCTATTTCCGCTTTTTCTCTCGCTGCTTGCTCGATTGTTAACTGCAATCTTTGAATTTCTGCAAGTTTGAGTTCTGTGATATCGCGGGCGACAATTAAGGCGGATTCTGGTACGCCGTCTTTGCCAAATTCTGGAACTACGCGGGATTGATAACTTCGGATACCGTTGGTTGACAATGCCTGAAATTCGATAATTTCTTCTCGACCTGTTTCTAACACTTTATGCAGGGTTTCATCCCATACCTGGCACAGGTCCGGCGGCACTCCTATTTCTTGACTGGTTTTTCCCAGGAAGAATGAAAGCGGTTTTTCTTGGCTTGTTTCAACTGCTTTGTTGACATACATATAACGCAGTTTTTTGTCCGTGCGGATAATGATATCTGGCGTATTTTCTAGCAGCGTTCTCAGTTGCTGTTCGCTGCTTGCCAAAGCTGCTTGCGCTTGTTGTCTTTCCGTGATATCTCTCACCGTACCCACGTATCCGATGAGTTCGCCGGAGTCGGAGAACATCCGCGAGGAACAAACGTTAATCCAGCGCACAATCCCCTCTGGTGTTTGCAAGCGATACTCGATCGCATATTCCCCACCTTCCCGAGTATAATCTAACCATCGGGCTAATACGCGATCGCAGTCTTCCGGGTGGATGCAATTCTCCCAACCGTCTCCTAAAAGTTCTGCCAAACTCAAGCCGCAAATGGCCTGACAGTGAGGGTTTGCGTAGGTGTAGCGCCCCTCAAAATCTGCCATAAAAATGCCTACCGGCGAACAGGAACTCAAACAGCGAAATCGTTCTTCTTGAGCTTGCAGCGCTTCTTTAGCTACTGTCAGTTCTGCAGTGCGCTCTTGGACGTGGCTTTCTAGCTTAGTGTAGGATAAAGCCAGGGCTATTTCTGCTTTTTGGCGGTCAGTAATATCGATGCCAGTTGCTATCACATATTCTACCAAGCCCGCGCCATCGGTCGTCACAGTATTCGACCAAGAAATTAAGCGTTTATCGCCTTTTTTAGTGCGCCAATAGTTTTGATACTCGCTGTGAAAATGTCCGGATTTTAGTTCGGTAAAAACTGTTTTAACTGGTTCTATTTCTTCCGTAATTAAAAACAAATCCCACACATATTTATTGACAACTTCTGCTGTCGAGTAGCCTGTGGTTTTTTCGCAAGCTTGGTTGAAGCGGACAATCCGTCCTTGGCTATCGAGAACTACAATCAAGGAAGCCGTAGTGTCAATTACTTTTGAACTAATTTTACGTTCTATTTTTAATTCTTTTTCTGCGGACTTTAAGCCAGCATACCAAGCGCTAACCACTGCTGCGGTCAAAAGTAAGATTGCAGGAGCGACATTGAATGAAAACAGTAACAGAGCGGTCAGCAGTAAAGCCGTGCCGGCACTAAATGTAGCAATGCTGTAAGATTGAATGGGTAAGGGCAAGACCTCAAACTGGCTCATTTTTTTTGACCTGTAGCGCTGGCGCGATCGCACTATTGCTTATGTCGATGAAACAACATTGTTAAAACTAAGCTAAAACTAAGTTAAAACTAATCATCTATTTTTTCTCTAGAAAACCACATTGGTCGGCGCTGTGTCATCTTCCCCGCGACAGATTTGCAGCGGGATTAGTGCTAAATAAACTGCTATTCTAGATGAAGAGACAAATTCGATCGGCTAATTTCTGGGAGTAATAAGCGAGTGAATAACAAGCGGGCAAAAATTATCGGATTATTTTTCGCAGCCGCCACCCTCTTTGGATTCGTCGGTTACGCGCTTCAAAATCCCAACTTCGCCAGCAACTCAGCGATGTCGATCGGCTTCCCCAATCTTACCATCGCGGCGGTCGGCGCGATCGACAACAAACGCGACCAAATCTATCTCAACGGAACTTGGCAATTTGTTCCCGCAGTTGGCAACTCCCAAAAACCCCCCGTCTCCCCAAGTTGGGGTTCCATCCAAGTGCCCGGAGACTGGCAAAAAGAAAACAACCAATCCGTACCCGGAATTATCACTCGCGGCAGCGGCAAAGATTGGGAAAACTTCAACAGCAAACAACTATCAAAAGCTTGGTATCAGAGAAATATAGACATCCCCGACAACTGGAGAAACCGCCGAGTTTTTATCGACTTAGCCAGAGTCAGCACCGATGCAGTCATCTTTGTCAACGGCATTAACTGCGGTCAAATCGCATGGCCTTACGGCACTATTGAAATTACCAAAGCAGCAAAACTAGGTCAAAACACCCTGTCTATTTTAGTCGTGGCAGTATCCGACGAAAAGGAAAAAGCCGTCATCATGGGCCCCACTGAAATCTACACAGAAAAATCCAAGTTGCAATCGCGGGGAATCATCGGCGAAGTGCGGCTTCTGGCCGTTCCTCCAGGCCCGCTAATTAGCGACGTGTTCGTCCAAACTTCCACCAGAAAAAAGCAAGTTAAATTAGATATAGAACTCAAAGACGTTGCCCAAAGCGGTCAAGTTGAATTAATCGCACAAATGCTAGACGACCAAGGCAAAGTCGAACAAAAATTCACCGGAACCGCCAGGGTTCAAGCTAAAGCAATTCAAACCGTACAAGTCCAGTGGAATTGGCCAAATCCCCGTATTTGGGATGTCGCTAAACCCAACCTTTACACCCTGCAATTAGAAGTAAAAGGTAGCGGGGTTAACACGCAATACGACCAACCTTTTGGCTTCCGCGAATTTTGGATAGAAGGGCGCAAATTTTTCTTAAATGGAACTGAATTTCGGCTGCGACCAAACTTGCACTCCGATTCTTGGCAAGGCGGGACAGTAGAAGTTTCTGACAGCCTAATTGATGGCTACGTAAAAGCCGGTTTTAACATAACAGAAATGTGGCCTTGGAATCACGACGAACGGGGTAGGTGGCACTTCCGAGAGTTATTTGCGGAAAGAGCAGACCTCAAAGGTTTTCCAATTATGGCTCCCGCTTTAGACATTAGTCCTATCGCTTGGAACGGCAAGTGGAAGAACCCCCTGTGGAAAAACCGCTGGAAAGCCCGAATGGTGACTGAAATGCGCCGCTACCGCAATCATCCATCAGTATTAATGTGGGCGACAAGTCCTAATTTTTTCGGCAACGGTGACGACCTAAATCCCCGCCGCATCGGCAAAAGAAAAGTAGAAGGAACTCTCAGTCAGTCGGACAACGAGCGTTTGCGGGTGAACACTCCCCTAGGAAATGACGCTTTAGCTGCGATTAAATCAGCAGACCCAACCAGACCTGTGATGGTACACCAAGGCGCAAACTTCGGCGATGTTTACGCGCTGAATACTTATTTAAATATGATTCCGTTGCAAGAACGGGAAGAGTGGATTTCTGAGTGGAGCAAAACCGGGGAAAGGCCCTACATGGCAGTCGAGTTTGGGACTCCTCTGCACGCAACGATGATGCGGGCCCGCAAAGGTTTTGGTCAGGCAATTCTCAGCGAACCTTTGATGACTGAGTTTGCGGCAATTTATTTTGGCAAGCAGGCTTACGAGTTGGAAACTGCCGCTTATAAAGCTAAAATTCGCGAGCAATTTGTTAAGGGTCAGGAGTATCAAAGCTGGCATTTTAAACAAGAGTTAGATTTTGCACCAGCTTTTCAAAAGTTGCAGGAGTTATTCAGTACAAATACTTGGCGGAGTTGGCGGACTTTTGGAATGTCTGGCGGGATGATTCCTTGGAATGACGGACACGGTTGGGAAGTTTCCGAGGCTGGCAAAAAAAAGGTAGATATTGGGCCCTTTCAACCTGGTCGCCGGGGAGTTTATTTGAAGCAAGTCTCGAATAATCTGTTGAATTATTTGCAGCCAGAAGGTTACACTGTTCATCCTGGGGGCGAGGCAATTATGAAGAATAATAGCTCGACTTTGGCTTGGATAGCTGGTGCTAGCCCGGTTTTTACTGCGAAAGATCGCAATTTGTTTGTGGGCGGAAAACTGGCAAAGCAAGTAGTGTTAATTAACGATACGCGGGCGCCACAAGAATTTTCGTTTAATTGGCGGGTTTTGGTGGGAGGGAAAGAACTAAATAAAGGCGATAATAAAGGGACTATAAAGCCG
Source organism: Microcoleus sp. S28C3 (assembly GCF_036700785.1). Classification (NCBI taxonomy): domain Bacteria; kingdom Bacillati; phylum Cyanobacteriota; class Cyanophyceae; order Oscillatoriales; family Microcoleaceae; genus Microcoleus; species Microcoleus sp. S28C3. The sequence continues at coordinate 28,478 of NZ_JAUBPO010000091.1, forward strand.
GCAGGAACGCTGTTTTTTCCAATAGACGTAAAATTACCAAATACCATTTCTAGCAAGGCAGACGGCGAAATTCGCTTGACTGCGCGAGTGGGCGAGCGATCGCATTCTGATACATTTGCTTTCCGGGTTTTCCCCAATCCAGCCAACATCAAGGATACGCTGACAATCTTCGATCCAGCGGGCAAAACATCGGCTATGTTAAAACAGTTAGGTCATCAGCTTGTACCGTGGAATGGTTCGCAAGTTTCATCGCTATTAATTATCGGTAGGGAAGCATTTTCTAGCGGGGAAAATTTGCCGGGAAGTTTAGAAAGTTTTGTGCGAAACGGCGGCAAAGCAATTGTGTTTCCTCAGCGCAGGGAATGGCTGGAAAATACGGGTTTCCGGGTTGCTGCCCACGTCAGCCGCCGCGCTTATCCAGTTAACAGCAACCATCCGGCAATTAGCGGTTTAGACAGTGAAGATTTGCGGGATTGGGTGGGGGAAAGCACGCTGCTTGAAGCTTATCCAGATACGATCCAAACTGGCCCCAATTTGAGTCCGGTAAATAAACATTGGTACGGCTGGCATTGGGGAAATCGCGGCGGTGTCAGCAGCGCTTCTATTGAGAAGCCCCACCGCAGCGGTTGGCGGCCAATTTTGGAATCTGAGTTTGATTTAGCTTATTCGCCGCTGATGGAATTGGATTACGGAAAAGGGCGGTTGATTTTAAACGAGTTGGATTTGGAAGACCATTATTCTGTAGATGCTGGGGCGGCGCAGTTAGTACAACAAATTGTGAGTTACGGGATGAATTCTCCGGTGGTTGGAAAGCCGGATAAAGTGGTTTTAATTGGGGGAGATGGGGATGCACAGAAGCTGGACAGTTTGGGGGTAATTTATCAGCGCGCTAATTCGCTTTCTAATGATGTTGGTTTGGCAATTGTGGGGAGAGAAGCGAATCTGAAAGATGCAGATTTGCGCGGTTATTTGAATGCTGGCGGGAAGGCGTTTTTCTTGCCGCGTCAAGTGTCTGTTGCGGGTTTGGGCGTGGGTTTGCAGCAAGCGCAGGATTTCGGGGGTTCGCTGGCGGTTCCGAGTTGGGATGAGGTGAAGGGAGTTAGTGCTTCAGATTTGCGATCGCGCTCTTTTTATGATACTTGGTTGATTGAGTCTGGGGGAGAAGTCGGCGCTGACGGTTTGTTAAGTCGGGTAAAAGTTGGCAAGGGCGTGGCGATTTTTTCTCAGATTGAACCCGACAGTTTGAATGCGGATACTAAGACTTATTTGCGCTTTACTCGCTGGCGGCAAACCCGGGCAAATGCTCAGATTTTGGCTAATTTAGGGGCGATTTTTAAGGCGGATGAATCTGTGTTTAACGGTTCGTCGAGTCGGGAGTTTTATCACTGGGATTACAAGACGGATTTTGAGAATGGGGACGATCCTTATCGCTATTATCGATGGTAGGATTTTTTAACCGCAGATTAACGCGGATGTTATGAATGATTTGAGGCGTGATATTCAAGGTAAACCTAGAATATAAAGGTATGACTATCCAGCCGTAATTTCATAGATTCCCTTTCCAAAATTCGTCTGGTAACGGTTCGTCAAAATCGTCGCTTGTCCAGATTGCTCCTGCGTGCAATCCTGCTGTACGCTGCTTAGTTGGGGATGCGATGGGTGCTAAACGGACAAGGGGAATGCCACCTTCTGTGAAAACAACCTCTATGCCTTTAAGTGCTAGAGATAATAACTCTTTTAAATTTGTCTGTGCTTCTTGCACGTCAACTGTTTTTGTCAGCATTGCAGTTATCCAAGCTAGGGATTAAAAGTGCGATCGAACAGAGGTTAGCAATTTCAATGTTAAATTGCTGATTTTATTATACTGTTAAAAATCAAAGGTCAAAGTGACGGCGGAAGCGGGGGTCTAGTTTGTCGGTTTTCTTTTGGTTGCAGGTGTCGCAGAGGGTTTGCAAGTTGCTGATGTCGTTGCTGCCGCCGCGCGCTAAGGGGATGATATGATCGATCGTCAGTTGGGTTTCTAGTTTGGTTTGGCCGCAGCTTTGGCACTGGTATTTATTGCGAGTAAATACATATTTTCTGACTTCTGGGGGAATGGGGATTCTAGGGGTTTTAGACATGATGATTTTTAACCGCAGATGAACGCGAATAAACGCGGATGTTTGATGGATTAGCTGGGTGAGTTTTCTTGATTGAGAAGTTGGCGGCGCAAATCGTCAAGGGGAGATTCTCGTTTGCTAGTTTCTGACTCGGGGAGCATCTCAAATATGCAATGAGTATAAATACTATTCAGGCCAAAGCGAGATTTAAATAAGCACAACGATGTTTC
>NZ_JAUBPO010000092.1:0-30568 GCF_036700785.1 Microcoleus sp. S28C3
TGTTTTCATTAGTTTTGAATACAAAATGATATTTTGTGATTATTTATTGTACCAAATTACAGCGGGAACCGCTGTAAGTCGTGGAAAGATAAAAATTTTAGACCCTAGTTCAACCTCCCAGATTTATCTGTGGAGTAAATCTAAAATCTAAAATCTAAAATCTAAAATCTAAAATCGACTGATCGCTGCACATTCTCACAGCACTGCAACCCTGCAATTCTTTTCTCCTCCTGCATTTCCCTCGCTTATGCCATCGCGCCAAAGCTACCGGATGCGATCGGCCTTTGCCAAGCAATCTTTCAGCCCATAAATCGTCCGCTCTTGTTGATCCCTCGACAGTTCGGGAAACATCGGCAAAGACAAGACCTCGCGACAAACTTGCTCGGCCTGTGGCAACTGACCGGGGAGATAGCCCAAAGATTTGTAAACAGGTTGCAGGTGCAAAGGTAACGGATAGTAAACCATCGAACCGATGCCGGATTCCTGCAACTGAGCCCGCATCCAATCTCGAAAATTGCTAGAGGGATTTTGCGCGTCTTCTGGACTTGTCAGCCGGATCGTGTATTGATTCCAAACTCCTTTTGCTTCCGGCAATTCTTTGGGAACGGCAACTCCGGGCACGCGGGAGAGACATTCGCTGTAAAGTGTCGCTTTCTCCTGCCGCTGAGCGTTCCAACTGTCGAGATACCGCAATTTAATGCTGAGAATCACCGCTTGCAGGGCATCTAAACGGCTGTTGTAGCCGATTTCTTCGTAGAAATATCTAGAAGACTGTCCGTGTTCTTTGAGCACTCGCATCGAAGCTGCGAGGGCAGGATCGTTTGTCGTCACCGCGCCACCGTCACCGCAAGCGCCTAAATTTTTGGTCGGGTAAAAACTGAAGCAGCCGACATGGCCAATGCTACCGACTTTTCGAGACTGCCACTCGGCCCCGACAGACTGCGCGCAATCTTCAATTACGGCTAAATTGTGCCGAGTCGCAATTTCCATCAGCCGAGTCATGTCTACCGGTTGGCCGAAGATGTGCACTGGCATAATTGCCTTAGTTTTGTCGGTAATTGCCACTTCGAGGAGCTCGACATCCAGATTAAAAGTCCCGCTGTCAATATCAACAAATACGGGAGTTGCACCGACGGCGCTAATTACCTCAGCCGAAGCAAAAAAGGTAAAAGGAGTGGTAATCACTTCATCGCCAGGGCCAATTTTGAGAGCTCGCAAGGCCAAAATCAGCGCATCCGTGCCGGAGTTGCAGCCAACGCACTCGGAAACTCCCGTGTAGTCGGCGAACTCTCGTTCAAAACTCTTTACGACCGGGCCGCCTACGTAGCCGCCAGAGGCAAGCACTTTTTGCACTGCAGCGCTTATCTCGTCGCCAATCTGCGCGTATTGGCGGGTTAAGTCGAGGGGGGGGACATTATTCACTCTTCACACCACAAATTTCAACCATTATCAAAGCAAATTCTTGCAGCAAAACTGTTTCTGAGAAACCTTTATTGCAATATCTTATATTTGGACAGGCAAACAATCACATTATCGAAAGGGTTCTCCGGTGTTAATTCTGCTAGATTTTACAGATTTGGGTTGGGCTTTGGGGATGGTGGCGATCGCGATCGGGCTTTCGGCGTGGCAAGGATTGGGATTGGAGGGGGCGATCGCGATCGCAGCGGGGCGCACCCTGATCCAGCTAATCTTAGTCGGCTACGTGCTCGCAGTCGTATTTGACCCCGAGGGGAAAAATCCTTGGCTGGTTTTAGCAGTTTTAGCAATCATGCTGACAACAGCTAGCATGGTTGCCAGCAACCGCATCAGCAAAAAAATCAAGAACTTACTGCCCTTAGTTTGGAGTTCAATTTTTATCAGTACGGCCTTGACTCTCGCCTATACAAACTTGCTAATTTTGCAACCTGACCCTTGGTACGAACCGCAATACCTGATTCCTTTAGCGGGTATGATTTTGGGCAATGCCATGAACTCCGGGGCGATCGCTGGCGAAAGACTTCTGAGTACAGTTAATAGCAGCCAGTTAGAAATAGAAACCCATTTAAGTTTAGGTTCGACGCCGCAGCAAGCAATAAAGCAGTACCGCAAAGATGCCATCAAAGCTGGATTAATCCCGACATTAAATACAATGACGGTGGTAGGAATCGTAACTTTACCCGGGATGATGACAGGTCAAATGCTGAGCGGTGTCAGTCCTCTCGATGCAGCATCTTACCAGATTTTGATTATGTTTGTGTTAGCGCTGGCAACTGTAATCGCAACTCTGCTGTTGACTGAGGGATTGTCCCGGAAGTTTTTCAATCAAGATGCACAATTGATAAAATAGTAATTGGGAATTGGGCATTGGGCATTGGGCATTGATAATTGGGCATTGATAATTGGTAATATAATGTAGGTAGGAACTTGCATTTAGCCTTATTTTATTGAACAGGCTTTCCGGCCTGTTCCACACAGAGTGAGTTATCTTGTGGGGTGAGCAGAATAGCCCGCCCCAGTCATCACTAAGGAGAATAGCCATGATTCAAACTGCAACTAAACCGCTAACTTTTGAAGAATTTGCGGAATGGAAGCCCGAAAATGCACGTTATGAACTGCACAATGGAGAGATTGTTGAAATGTCACAGCCATTAGGAGAGCATGAAGAAGTTATCAGTTTTTTAGGTTCAGAGTTAAACGCTGAGTCCAGAAGGCGAAAACTTCCGTACATTTTCCCCAAACAAGCCTTAGTTAAAAAGATCGAAAACCTCTCTGCTTATTCTCCAGATATTTTAATATTAAACCGCCCAAATTTAGCATCAGAACCTCTGTGGCAAAAGTTCTCAACTGTGACTCAAGGCGCATCAATTCCGCTCGTTGTTGAAGTCGTTAGCACGAATTGGCAAAATGACTACATCAGGAAGGTGGGCGAATATGAACTAATCGGGATTCCTGAATATTGGATTGTGGATTATCTCGGGTTGGGTGGCCGCAGGTTTATCGGAAATCCCAAGCAACCGACTATTTCGATTTATCGGTTGATTGATGATGAGTATGAAGTTAGTCAATTTCGGGGAGATGACAACATCGAATCCGCAGCTTTTCCAGAGTTAAATTTGACGGCGCAACAAGTTTTTCAAGCTGGATTGACTGCGGGTGAAATTGCTGGTGATGCGTGAGTGTAAATATTGCGATCGTTCTGACTGACAAATTTTTCGCCCTCACGCACCCTACAACTACAGCTTACTTCGGTTCGTGACTCGCAATCCGCTTGCCTTCGCCATCGTACACCTGCATTGGGATTTTGGCGTTTTCGGCGATCGCCTCCAAGGCTTTTTGCAATGTTTGAACGTGCTTTTCTACAGCTTGGCGAGTCTTGGTAGCGTTGTTGTTTTCCGCTTGGATGAAAGTTTGTTGCAGTTTCTGCACGTAATTAGGAGTCATCTGCACGGCAATCAAACCTTTGCTAACAGTATAGTCGCAAATCTTGGGGTTGCCTTTACAAGTTCTATCTAAATCCGTGCGGGCTTTTTGCAAGTTTCTTTCTTCCTGCAACCTTACTTCTGCTTGCTGCAAGGAAGTTTTGTAGGAAGCGAGCAGCGGTTGGGCTTTCTCGGAAAATGAAGTGGCCGCCGGCACTTGCTCCGCGTAACTCAAAGCTCTCCGCCAGTATTCTGATGCTTTAAACCAGGCGTTTTTGCCCTCAAAAATTCGAGCTTCCGCTGCTAAAGTCACAGCTTGAGTATACGCATTTTCCGAAATTCCTTCGACATTTTTGCGCTCGCGAGCTTCTGAAAGTTTGGTTTCGTATTTGGGAACTAGCAGTTTAGCTTGTTGGTAAGATGTCGTGCTCGTGGGAATTTCTGATAGGATGTCGAGGGATTCTTCCCAACCTGATTGCACTTGAGCCCAAGTCTCGGCTGTCTGAGCTACGGCTTCGCGAGCTTCTGCTATTTGGGCTGTATTTTTGGCGGCGAGCAGCGTTTTTTCGGCTTGTTTCTCTGTGCTTAACTGCCGATTTCCAGTTGCTACATTCTTCCGGTATTCTTTTGACTTTTTCTGAGCAAACGGATAAACTGGGCTGTCTGTGGGGATTTCTCCGAGTTCGGCGATCGCACTTTGCCACAGAGCTTGCGCTTCCTGCCCGTTCAGGGCCGAATAAGGCGGATTTTGGGTTTTCTGGGCTGCCGACTGTGCGAAGCGCGCTGCATCGATCGCAGAGTTTAAATTCTGATTTTGCTTCCGGTAATTTTCCAGGGCGCTTTGAGCTTCACCGCGATGAATTGACCATGAAGGAATCGGTTCTAAAAGGGCGATCGCCTGTTTTAACTGTCGCTGCGCTTCTTGGGGACTGTTGGCAACTTTTGACGTTTTCAGCGTCTTCGTCGAATTCTCGCTCAACTGCTTGGCATTAGCTAATGCAGTACATTCTCCGATGACGCAGGGGCGGCTCAGCATATAATAACCGCCTGCCAAAATTAGCGCCGCCATGCTGACCATTCCTGCTGCAGCCAGCATCGCAAACGGTGAATGCTTGGGTTTTTGGGCAACTGTTACCGCTTCCATATCCAGCGGATTGAAGGGATTTTCTGCAATATCTGTCGGTATTGCAGCTACCTTAAAGGCGATCGGATCGGAATTGCTGGAACTCTCAGAAAAATTGGGGAAATATTCTTCATCCCACGCATCTTTCCCATCCGTTTCTAACGGTATGTCTTCCTCTACATCCGCCGTCTGGGCCGCATTTTCTGTTAAGACTATCCCGGTTTCTGCTGCGGGGATATTCTCTGTTTTTTTGAACAACTGCACTGTTTTTGGTCGAGACAAAACAGGCTGGTGCATGGTAAAAGAATGGAAAGCATAAGGCTGTTTTTGACCGGTAATTTTTAGGCAAAGTCCAATCTGTTGAATAGATTCCGGTTCAATTTCGATAATTGCTGCTTCTAGCACCGCAAAAGTCGGTTTTGCTTTGAGAACTAAACTGCGCGGGTGTTCTCCCACAACCGTTAAAGAGTCATCTCGAAAATCGCAACTAATATAAAGCGGTAAATTTTTAAATCCGGCTGCTTGCAAGTGCTGCTGCAACTTTACTTCTAGAATTTGGGCGTTGGTTTGTCGCGCTGCTACTGTCATATTTTTCCTCTGTCTGATATCACCACTTTCGATTTTAGATTTTGAATTTTAGATTTTAGATTGCAGAACTGTCGGGATTTTTGATTTGTTTGAACTTTGATACCGATTCATTCCAAATCTTAACTCTTAAAATTCAAGTTGCAACAAAATCTTAACTCTCAAATCTAAACTTGCAAAGTCTCTCCATAACTTTCACTGTAATAAACTTGAGTCACCTCAAAACGCCCGCCGTATTGTTTCAAAGGTTCTGCTGCATAACCAAGCGGCAGCAAACAGCAAACATCTACTTCTTCGGGAATTTGAAAGGCTTCTTTCACCTTAGCGCCGACAAAACCTTCCATCGGACAACTGTCTACCCCAAAGCTTTTAGCTGCAATCATTAAGTGAGCTACTGCGAGCATTGTATGCCTGTTTGTCCAAGTTTCTAGGGACTCGAAGCAGGGACGGTTCTCGAACAATTGCGGGATTGCTTGTCGCATATAACTGGCTAAATTGTCATTCATTGCGCCTGCAGCTTTGCCCAATTCGATGACGGCTTCGGTGTTTTCGGGTTCACCGGCGCGCCGATCGCCACAACAGATTAATACTACTGGGGCTTCTACCACTTGGCGCTGATCGAAGGCGCAAGCTTTTAATTTTTCTTTGCTGGCTGGGTCTTGAAGTACAATAAACCGCCAAGGCTGCAAGTTGTAACCAGACGGCGATCGCACTCCCAACCGCAAAATCTCTGCCAATATTGCTGGGGGAATCGGATCGGGTTTGAAACTGCGCGCGGCCCGTCGGCTTTCGATCGCGGTTTTAACATTAATTGAAGGTTGGATTTCAATTGTCATGGATAATTGGTAATTGGTAATTGGTAATCGGTAATTGGGAATTGGGTATCCGGTATCGGGTACTGGAAGTTGAAAGTTACAAGTTCAGTCCTGGACGAATAACCTAATTATTTAGGGTGCGCCGTGGGCAGCTTACGCCCATTAGGAATTGGGAATTATACCAGTTCTCAAAAGGATGCAACTCTAAAGAATATCCCAACCATTATGCAGTCATTCCCAATTTTTTAATCGAAAATCGAAAATCGAAAATCGAAAATCGTATCATCCCAAGCCCAACTCGCGCTTGAGCAAATTAATGGACTTAGAGCCGATGTAATTTTCGGAGCATATCAGTTGCGGGGGACGAATAATATCTTCTCTAGCCGCATTGATGGCAGCTTTTACTGTAGCAAAACTCGGTTGATCGCAAAAAATTGTTCTGGCCGATCGCACGATCGAGTTAATCTTGTACTCGTCTGACACCAAGGCCGTCATCACCAGTAAATCCTCTCCCCGGATGCTGTGGATGATGACTTCGGTCGATCGCAGCATTCCCGGACTCAGGCTGACGAGCCCTAAATAACTGTCTTTCGGCAAACCCCCCACTAACTGGATTTCCTGGCTGTAGTCGTAGATGTCTACGGGAATAACTCGCACCGAACGCGGTGCCGAAATTGATTCTGCTTCTCCGATAAAATATCGACTCGTGATCACAGTTCCCGAAGAGATTTGATCCAAAAAAGTACCTAGCTGTTCCATCGGCACTAACTGTATGGGAATGCGCAGAGCTTGTTCGAGTTCTTTCGCCATCAGCTCGCCCACGCCGATGTCTTCTGTGGGGGCTGTGACGAGCACTCGGGCGCTGCACCTGAGCCGCCAGTCAATTTCGGCCAAAAATAATTCCCTCGCTTGGTTGAGCGTACAGCCCTGTTCCAGCAGTTGATCGATACTTCCTTGTACTATTTTATTGGCAAGGGGATATTCTTCTAGGATCGGAGATTTGAGTTTGTTGCCTACAACTTCGTTGCCTTGAGCGCGGACGTAAATGCCCGATCCTGCTTGGGCTTCTACGAGTCCGGTATTTTCGAGCTGTCGGTATACTTTGCTGATGGTGTTGCGGTGCAAACCCGTCTGCATGGCTAGCTGTCTGGTGCTGGGCAAGCGGTGTCCGGGCGGAAATTGTCGCGAGGCGATCGCAAACCTGATTTGATTGAATAGTTGGGTGGATGCTGGAATATCGCTATCGGTTTGAATATGAAATTGAACCATTATTAAAGGCTCCGACGACTTCAACTTAGTATTTTTATAACGTCGAGTACCGCGCCTAGGATTGCTCGGATATCTCTGTCTATAGCATAATCTTATTTGGTTGATCTGCGGTGGCGGTTTTGCTTGCCTTGCGATCGCAGCCACTTTTTCGTTCCCCGTAGGGACACGGTAATGCCGTGTCCCTACAATGGCTGTATCTCGCTTCGATATCTATAGGCGAACACTCCTAAAAAAACGCTTTTTATAAAATCGGGATGCTCCCTATTTACTCTCAGATTTTGAGATCGCTTGCTGTTTTTCTCCCCGTCAGCAAATAAGTCCGCATTTCCCCTTTACCTTTAATCTCGATCTCGCCGCGATCTTCAAATTCATATTTATCCTGGAGCAAGTCATAAGTATAGTGGCTGACTTGAATGCGACCTGTTATGCCGTGAGATTCCATGCGGCTGGCTGTATTCACGGCATTTCCCCATAAATCGTAAATGAATTTTTTAGTGCCGATTACGCCCGCTACTACCGGGCCGCTATTAATCCCGATGCGGAGGTCAAATTGCGCGTCTAGCTTCACATTTAATTCCTTAATTGCTGCTAGCATATCCAGCCCCATTTCGGCGATCGCTTCTGCGTGGTCTGGGCGTTCAATGGGAATACCGCCTGCTACCATGTAAGCGTCCCCGATCGTCTTGATTTTTTCTAAGCCGTGCTTCTCACTGAGTTGGTCAAAAGCTGAGAAAATTTCATTCAGTAAGTACACTAATTTAGTTGCGGACATGGTGGTAGAAATTTGGGTAAAATTCACCAAGTCAGCAAAAAGAATTGTTGCTTTTTCAAACTTATCTGCAATCAACCCCGGTTGGTACTTCAACCTGTCGGCGATCGGTTCTGGCAAAATATTTAGCAGTAAACTTTCAGTTTTTTTCTGTTCTTTTCTGAGTGCTGATTCCATCCGCTTGCGCTTGGTTATGTCGTGAAAAAACACTGAAATGCCGTCATGAGAAGGAAAAGCCCGGACTTCCACCCACACTTTTAAGGGACGATAATATTGTTCAAAAGCCACTCCAACTTGTTTTGCTACAGCTCCATGATACTCTTCATAAACATCCGAATTAACTAATTCTGGAAACTCTTCCCAAAAATTTTTACCATAAAGTTCTTCCGGCGATTGCTGTAGAAATTGCGCTGCTTTGTAATTGACGTAAGTAAATCGCCACTGGAGGTCGAAAGCAAAAAAAGCATCGCTCATCCCTTCCAAAAAATTGACAATTTGCTCGTCACTTGAACGGAGTTTTGCTTCAACTTGTTTCTGCCGAACCTGTGCGCGCTTTAATTTAGTCAGATTAATTCGCAACTCCATTTGGGTAATAACTTGCCGCCCTAAAGTCCGCAGCGCTTCTAGCTGTTCTGGAGTGAGTTTGCGAGGAACTGTATCTATCGCGCACAAAGTGCCGATCGGGAAACCGTCAGCAGTTACTAGCGGGGTTCCAGCATAAAATCGAATATTGGGATCGGAAGTTACTAGCGGATTGCCGGCAAAGCGATCGTCTTCTAGAGCATTCGGTACAACTAGCAATTCGTTGGGATTTAAAATAGCGTGGGCGCAAAAAGCTAACTCTCTCGGAGTTTCTGGCGCTTCCAGACCGACTTTTGATTTAAACCACTGTCGGTTAGAATCTATTAAGCTGACTAAAGCAATAGGAGTGCCGCAAATATAAGAGGCTAAAGCTGTTAGGTCATCAAAAGCTGCTTCGGCATCTGTATCGAGAATGTGGTAGCGGTAAAGTGCTTCTAGCCTCTCTTCTTCGTTGCTGGGCAAAGGTGCAGCTTGCATCGGCGGTGGCGAGGATACACGTTTCTGAAAAATGCGCGCAAGTCTCTGTGCTGCGAATTTTTGGACTTGCGCGGCAAGTTTTTCAACGAGCATCAAAAGACCTATTTGCCAAGCTTTATTCATCTTTATTTATCTTTTTTCATACCCGCTCGAACTGAGGGCGATCGAACTCGGCTCTACTTACGTATTTACCGTAACTAACTCTTCAATCTCCGGAGCTTTTGTCGGCAATTTCCCTGTCAATACTTCTCTACCCTCTTCGCTGACAAGTATATCATCTTCTATGCGTATTCCCCGCACATCTGCAAATTTTTCCAACTCCTCCCACTTAACAAAATCTTTATATTTGGCACGATTTTTCGAGTTATTTAAGATTGCCGGAACTTGATAAAATCCCGGTTCGATCGATACCAGCATTCCCGGACGCAAAACTCGATTCAGCCGCAAAAATTCCAACCCAAACCGACTGCTTCTCGTTCTTCCTTCTTCATAGCCAGCCAAATCTCCAAAATCTTCCATATCGTGAACATCTAAACCGATTAAATGTCCGATACCGTGGACAAAAAACAGCGCGTGAGCGTCCATTTCTACCAAATCTTCAACCTTCCCCCGCAAAATGCCCAAATCAACCAATCCTTCCGCCATAATTCGAGCAGCTAACAGGTGAATGTCTTGATATTCCATGCCCGGACTAATTTTATCGATACAAGCATCGTGCGCTGCCAAAACTACATCATAAATCGCTCTTTGAGTTGGAGAAAACTTCCCAGAAATAGGCCAAGTGCGAGTCACATCAGCCGCCCATCCCGTTGATGTTTCCGCACCGACATCTGCTAACAGCAAATCTCCTGTTTGTAGGGGATTGTGATAATGTTCGCTGTGCAGGACTTCCCCATGCACAGTCACGATACTGGGATACGCATAGGTCATATTTTTGGAGATGATGACACTTTCCATTGCAGCGCGCACCCCTGCTTCAATTTGAGCATTTCGAGTGGCCGCCATTCCCGCTTTGTGGGCTTCTACGGTGACAGACGCAGCTTGACGCAATTCGGCCAAACTGGCTGCATCGTGGCTCAGGCGCAGAGATACGATCGCCTGAGTTAATTTTAGGTCGATTCCGGTTGGGGATTTGGGCGGTGCCAGAGGGCGATCGAGAATTTGAGACTGTTGCAACTGAGTCAAAGAATCCTGAACCGCGATAGTTGCTGCATTTGTCGATCGCGCTTTTAATTCGGCCATTGGGAAAGCAGCATCAGCCCCAATTAGTTCGGCAATTTCTGCTCTTTTCGGCATCTCTCCGTGCCAAAGAGTGCTGCTAGCAGGTGCGTCATCTAAGAACAGTTCTAATTTGCCAGATTCTAAGCGAATGGCAGCATTTTCTAAGGGCAAACCAGCAAAATATAGAAAGTGACTGCTGGCGCGAAAGGGATAAGTAAGTGCCGGATAATTGCGAGGAATGCTGCAACCAGACCAGAGAATTGTATGAAAATCAATTAAACTGGCTAGTTTTTGCCGCCGTTCGTGCAAACTATTTGCTAAAAACTTATCACTTTTTGTAATTTTCATGGGTAAAAACCAATTATTTTGAGTTGGGTTTGCAGTAAGCCGGGAGTTTTTTTGCTCTCGACCTTAAAGCACTAAAGTCCTGACTGCAAAGTTTGCCGTCATTTTTGGAAAAAGTTTCATCTTTATCTTCTTCCTTGCTATTATCTGTTTAGCGGTATTTTTCATCGTATTTGTCGCGATCGTCGGCATGATTTTGTTCAGTAATAACACTGTCAGACTGCTAGGACAAAAAAGCTGGAAGTGCGACTACGCCGACAATTAGCATCGTCGGTGGCAATACCCGCAATCAGCAAAATGTGTTGGTCTGGTGTTTGTTGATTTTGTGACATGAGCGATCGCCTCTATTGACTGTTTTATATTTTAGACTTTAAAGTATAAGTAAAATGTACGGAAAAAAACATGAAAACTGTTCACAAAGCTCCTCAAACTTCCTTGCAACTACGCGACTGGCCGATCGCACACTTACCGGGATTGAGCAAGGAAAACCAGTCTCAACTGGAAGAGTGCAGCATCACCACAACCGAACAACTAATTCGGATGACGAAAACGCAGGCTGCGAAAGTGTTGCTAGCGCATCAATTACAGATTAACATTCAATATGTTAATAAATGGGTAGCGATGGCAAATTTGGCTCGAATTCCGAGTGTAGGGTGTCAGTATTGCGGGCTGTTACTTCACGCCGGAGTGGCTTCTCCGGCTCAATTGGCTCAAATGCCCGTGGAGAGATTGCACCAACAAATTTTAAGGCTGCACGTAGCGACAATGCAGCGCAATGACTTAACTCCTTCAGTCGATCGCGTGCAAAAATGGGTTCAACAAGCTAGATTAGTCAGCAGTCATTAGTCAGTTGTCAGTTGTCAGTCGTCAGTTGGTATTAGCCAACAGTCAACAGTCAACAGTCAACAATCAACAATCATTATTATGTCAATTCAAGTTTACGGAATCCCTAACTGCGGAACCTGCAAAAAAGCTTTCCAGTGGCTCAAAGATAGCGATATTAATTACGAGTTCATTAACACAAAAGAACAGCAGCCAACTCGCGAAACAATTAAAAGCTGGGTAGAGGCTTTGGGTTTTAAACCTATGCGAAATACTTCCGGTCAATCTTATCGCGCTTTGGGTGATGACAAAAATAATTGGACTAGCGAAGAGTGGGTAGAGGCTTTTGCAAAGGATGCGATGCTGCTGAAACGTCCTCTTTTCGTTAAAGATGGAACGGCTGTTTTAGTAGGTTTCAAAGAAGACGCAATTAGAGAAAAATTGGGGCTTTCAAAGGGCTGATTTTAGCCTGTTGTGCGCCGCAAAAACTTAAGTTCGCCCACATCATCTGAGAAACCCCAACGCTGGTAAAATGGCATCATGTTCGGCAAACAGTTAAGAGCAAAGTTCTCGACAGTTTGCAATTTGGGATGATTTAAAACTGCATCCATCAACTTTGCACCCAGTCCCATCCTTCTGTGTGTCGGCTTGATAATTACATCAAAAATCATGGCTCTGTATACGAAATCGGTGATGACGCGGGTAATGCCAATTAGTCGATCGCTATCATCGACAAAACCAATGATAACATCAGTCGCAGCCAGCATTTTCACAACATCCTCCCGCGTCCGCTTGTCGCTCCAAAACTCGTTTTTGTACAAATCCATCAAGTCGGAAACCTGGCTGTCATTCAAAGTTTCGACAATTCGGTAGTTATCCATTTTATCGGTCATACTCTACTTTACCGTAATCTAGTTTAATTGCGCGATCGGCTAAATCAAAATAGCGGTCATCGTGACTAATCACAAAAACCGTTTTTCCCCGCCCCTTCAACTCCGGTAGCAACTGCTTGTAAAAAATATCCCGGAAAAACGGATCTTGATCCGAAGCCCATTCATCAAACAAATAAATCGGTCTATCTTCCAAATACGCCGTCAGCAAAGCCAGCCGCTTTCGCTGTCCCTGAGACAAAGCCGTAGTTGACAAAACTCCATCTTTCACCTGAACTTTCTTTTCCAAATGAAACTCTCGTAAATATTCAGCAGCCTGCTTGTCCAAATCGTGATTAGTCATCCCCAAAAGCCTTTCAAACAGATAGAAATCCGAATAAATCGCAGAAAAATGCTGCCTGTACCACTCTCGATTTTCCTCAGTAATTGGCTGACCATCTAGGATAATTTTTCCAAATTCAGGAATATACAAACCAGTGATTAACTTAGCTAAAGTAGACTTACCGCTGCCGTTACCGCCAATTATAAACACCAATTGACCGGGATGAAACTTCAAATTAAGCTCGCCCAAACTAAAATTGCTGTCTTCTTTTTCTCCCGGATAGCTGTGAATTACTCGATTTAACTCCAGCGTCTCCCACTGAGCCGTGTCAGGCAGTTTAACCGTTGAAGTTATCTCAGCTTGACTCGCCAAAGCCAATCCCATTCTCTCTATCTTTTCCACAGAAGTATTAGCACGAAAAAGCGCCGGCAACCTTTGCAAAATATTGTTAAACGGAGACATCAAATAGGTACTTGTCAGAATGTAAGCTGACAAAACCGGAGTTGAAACAGGCACAAATTTGGGTAAGACAAATAACAACAAACCCATCAGCATAAAAAACAGCAACTGCCCAACTCCCATCGCAACTGCACCAGTATTCAAAGCAGTCACGTTATAATTGCGGGAAGCATCAGCACTCCCCTGCAATTCTTCCGTAAAAAACTCTTGGCGGCGCAAGGAATGCAGTTTTAGTTCCTTAATTCCATCAGTAATACTGCGAAAATGCTTAAACAATATATCTTGTTCTTCTCTAGCTAAATCGAAGAATTTCCGCATTTTATTTAGCAACAACTGCACCGTGCCAATTGTCAGCACCATAAAACAAAATACAACAACAAAAACTGTACCCGAAATCGTGCTTAAATAAGTTAAGCAGCCGATAACAACGGCGATATCAACACAGAGAAAAGGAATCAAAAATATAGTATTAGAAAGCGTTCCCACATCATCTGTGAGAGTTGCCAGCAAGCGGTTAGCGCCCAACTCTTCCAAATTCCGCAAAGGAGTAGACAAAATGCCACGGCTCAAACTCAGGCGCAGATTGTAAACAGCTTCTTGAGAAAGGTAGATTAACAAAAATTGCGAGATGACTCCGGCGACGAGAGCCAAAACTGCTAATCCGGCAAAATACCAGACTAAATTCTGATTTGAATTGTCGCTAATGGCGCGGTTGATTAGAGCAATTAACATAGCGCTGCAACCGCCGCTGATTAAGCCTGTGAGTATGGCGATGGAAACATTTAACCAAGAAGCTTTTAACAGTAACCAAATTATATTCATAGAAGTTTATTGAGGTTGATTTTTGACGGTAGTCAGAGCTCGATCGCATCCTTACCTATTTTGTCAATTTTTTCCCGATTTAGGGGCAACCACGGGGGGATTGCCCATACAAAAAACTATATATGGACACTCTGCGTCCATAACTGTCTATTTGGCAAATTTTTTCCAAAAATGTCCTCATCTTCTCTACACATAGCGCGACAGATTAGGAAAGAAAACTTTAAATCTTAATCCCGGTAGCGTAAATAAAATAGCTTTCTGTCACCTTAACTTCGGCTTTAAACCCGATTTTAGTTAATTTTTCTAAAAGCGAATCCGACTGGTAATAAACTTTATAAACTTGAAAGTCTCTACCGTCATTTAACTTGCGATTTTGGCAAATACTGGTTTCATCCTTCAGAATATGATTTGTGGCTGAAGATGTTTCTTCAAATAAAGAGTCAACGATAAATATTTGTCCCCCAAAGCGAACCGATCGGTAAACTTTTTCTAAAAACTCATCCACTAAAGTTGGGGGTACGTGAGAAAGCCAAAAAGCAAAGAAAACTAGATCGTACTCGCGATCGGGTTCCCATGAAAATAAATCGATCTGTCGGTAAGTAACTTGAGAAGCATTTAGCTTTTGGCGGTTAATTTCGATAACTTCTGGGGCGGCATCAAAAGCATCGAGTTCCTCGCCCACCTGCAAAAGTTCAGCAGTCCAAATACCCGTACCGCAAGCCAACTCTAAAACACTTGCAAATTTGCCAAGTTTATGCAAAGCACTTTTAACAACGGCAACCTGATTAAACCAACGCTGGTTCATTTCCGCTCCGCGATCGTAACGACCTATTCTGTAAAACCATTCATCATATTCGCTAGCTCTGGCACGGTAGTAATCAACTTGTTCTTGGAGGTTTTCTCCGATTGTCATGTTCCTTTCCTAATAGCTATATTTTGGTTTGCCAGTCATAAAGTTAAGCTTCGCATCCCCCACTAGGATGAATTTCATTCCTGTACTTCCGTTTCCGGGGTTTCAAATACTACTTTTACATAAATCTCACTCATCGACATTTGCACTCCCACCGAAGCAAAAGAAACTGTTGCTATTTCTCCCTCATATTCCCTAAATAACCACTCATTCGATTCAGTTTTAATATACTGTTCGACCAAAAACTCATATTGGCTCACTAATACATATTCCCGCAATTCAGGAATCGAGCGATAAAACCGAAACTTATCCTCTTTATCGAAATCTTTGGTAGATTTAGAGAGCACTTCCACAATGAGCATCGGATTGAGGATCTCATCACTGCGTCCCTCGTTGAAAACTGGCTCTCCTTCAATAACCATCACATCCGGGTAAGTTCCCCGTCGGTACCGAGGAATCCACAACCGCAAATCGTTGTGAAAAAGCTCATAGGGCTGCCCCTCAAGCAAATTTCCCAAGACTCTACTCAAATTTCGGATAATCCGGCTGTGATTAATACTACCACCACTCATTTGTACAATTTCTCCATCGCGGTATTCATTTCTAAACTCAGCAGTTTCTTCTAACTCCCGGTACTCATCTGGAGTATAAAACTTTTCTTTACTTTGTACTAACATGGTTGCCTCTGTACTAACTTTTATCTGCGTTTATCTGCCTACATCTGCGGTTAAAAATCATACTTGACAGTATATCACAACAAAAAAGAAACGCCCAACTTCACAAAGTTAGGCGCTTTTCAATATTTCAAAACCAGGTAAACTTAATCCCGGTGAGACAACAAATTAGATTCAAGTTTCGCAGCAGAAATCGGTATAATGTGACTCAATGCTGACTGCAACAGGGGAGTTTTGATAACAGAATCGTTTGCTAAATTAAACAAAGGATTAGACAAAATTCCTGCCAAACTGGTCGCAACTAACGTGAGTACAACGCTGACCTGCAAAGGCCGCATTCCCTGAAGGTTCCAGCGAACTTCGGGATAATTTTTTACCGCGTCTGACATTTCTTGAGGTTCCTTCACTACCATCATCTTGACAACGCGGATGTAGTAGTAAATCGAAACCACGGTGGTAATTAATCCCAGGATAACTAAGCCGTAAAGTCCAGCTTGCCAGCCGGCCCAGAACAGATAAATTTTGCCGAAAAATCCAGCCAGGGGCGGAATTCCGCCGAGAGAAAGCAGGCAAATACTCAACGTTAAAGTTAGCAGCGGGTCTTTTTGATACAAACCCGAGTATTCGCTAATTTGGTCGGTTCCAGTCCGCAGGGAGAACAGAATGATGCAGGCGAAAGCGCCCAAGTTCATAAACACGTAAACCAACAGATAAAATATCATGCTGGAGTAACCGGCTTCTGTGCCTGCAACCAAACCAATCATTACAAAACCGGCTTGGGCGATCGACGAATAAGCCAAAAGCCGCTTCATGCTAGTCTGGGCGAGGGCAACCACATTGCCCAACACCATGCTGAGAATGGCTAAGGCCGTGAATACGAAGTGCCACTGTTCGGTAAGTGCGGGGAAAGCAGTTGTTAACAAGCGGATTGCTAGCGCAAAACCGGCTGCTTTGGAACCCACAGAAAGGAAGGCAACAACGGGTGTAGGAGAACCTTCGTAAACGTCAGGAGTCCATTGGTGGAAGGGCACTGCAGAGATTTTGAAGGCGATTCCGGCGATCGTAAAAACCAAAGCAATCACCAAACCGAGAGATTGACCTTCATTCACAGTAGAAAGGCTAGCCGCGATCGCACTCAGCTTAGTTTCGCCGCCAGACAACCCGTACAGCAACGAAAGCCCGTAGAGAAACACTGCCGAAGAAGACGACCCAATTAACAAATATTTCAAAGCAGCTTCATTGGAACGCGGGTCGCGTTTTGTGTAACCCGTCAGCAAATAAGACGAGATACTCAGAGTTTCCAACGAAATAAAAATCATCACCAATTCATCAGCGCCGCTGAGGAACATTCCCCCCAAAGTAGCGCTGAGCAAAATGCCGATAAATTCCGCTAAAGCAGTACCCGTTTGCAGTACATAGCGGACGGATATCAAAATAGTGACAGCCGTAGTCAAAGCGATAATTCCGCGAAACAGTAAACTCAAGGCATCGCTGTTAAAACCGCCCAGAAACGAGATGGTATCCGTGTTATCCCACTGCAAACATAAAGCAGCGACGGCGGCGAGCAAACCCGCAACGGCAACGTAGGGAGTCCAACCCGAGGAACTGCGGCCTACGATTAAATCGCCGACGAGAACAACCAAGAGGGTGATGATGACAATTCCCTCCGGTAAGATAGTTCCAGCATTTAGCTGGGCGGCAAGAGTAGCAAAATCCATATTTTCACGCAGGTTGGGTAGTACAAGCCGCAAAGGCTGTAATGGGCAGTGAACTCGTAAAAATTCTTTACCAAACACAGATTGTAGCGGATTAGAGCTTCGCAAGCCGAGTTGGGCGGGTGTTTGTTGCGGGGGAGTGGATACTCGCTAGCGGTTTTGCATACATTTGCAGGCATTGTAGAGATTGCCGACCGAAAGCATCCAGGATACAAGCCCCGGATTCATCCGTCCAGAAATAAAAAACCTGTATCCGATAAAGCAGCCCCCGAATTTATCCGTGGGGTCAATCCTTCAATTCTTTAATCTAAAATCTAAAATCTAAAATCTAAAATCGATTGACTGATGTCACCGGCGGCTATCGTCGCGATCGACCATAACTGCCACAATGTAGAAAGTTAAACCAGTAATTCGGCATGACTGACTCGCTAAGTGCCTACAAACAGCAGATTCTCAATGACTTCAACAACCGTCGCGACTACGAGAATGAATTTTACAAACAGGCTGCAACTCGGTTAGTAAAATTGATAAAAGTGCGATCGGGCCAGCAAGTTCTAGATATCGCCACCGGAACAAGTTTAGCGGCGATTGCGGACGATGCACTTAGGTCGATCGGGCTTAAGAAAATATGACTCGCCTTTTTTACACCAGGAATGCTCTATATAGTATGTCTAAACCACTCAATTACATCTGTATTTTTATTATTACTTGCTGGCTGCTGTTTGCTTGTCATTTTCGGGAGCCTCTAAAAGTAAAACGTCCTCCCCTAAAAATATCTTGTGTTCCTTTTGTTGGCTATACACCTCTCATCATTGCTCAAGAAAAAGGATTCTTCAAAGCGCAAGGAATAGACGTGGAACTGAGCTATGTAGACTACTCACAATTGCAAGACGCGGATTTCAGTGCAGGGAAGTATGATGGGATCGGATTGACCTTGGGAGATTTTATGATCTTGAGTGCCACAAATCCTGATATGCAAGCTGTGATGGTTGTGGATGAATCGACAGGTGCAGATGTGGTAGTCGCGCAATCGGAGATTAAAACAATCCCTAACTTGAAAGGAAAAAAACTTGGTACACATCTAGGCAGTTTTAGCGAAGTCTTCGTTACTGAGATGTTGAAAACCTCTAAGCTGACGAGCGATGATGTTAGGCTGGTTAAAGTCGAGGCTTTAGACGTTCCCAATCGCTTACAAAACAATACTATCCAAGCAGGACACACTTGGGAACCGCATCTTTCTGAAGCATTAAAATTAGGGGCAAAAATTTTGTTTACAAGCAAACAAACCCCTGGCTTAATTTTAGATTTGCTCGCGTTTCGGGGTGAGACCATACGCGATCGCCCCGAAGATATTCGCGCCTTTGTGCGAGGCTGGCTTCAAGGCTTGTCATATTGGGAAGCAAATATTCCCGAAGGAAACGAGATCGTGAGCAAAGCGTTGAATATTCCCAGCAAGACAGTCTCTTTCGAGGGAATAGACCTCACTGACTTTGCAGAAAATCAAAAGTTCTTTCAATCAGAAAGTCCTAATTATATCTACAAAACCGCCAATAAATATGCGGACTTTTTTATTCGCGCTGGCAATGTTACGCGCCTTCCCAATCTAGAAACCTTGTTCAATTCTTCTTTCTTAGCCCCCCCTCCTAGTCTGAAACCATGAAGCGCACCTTTTTCAACAGCATCTTTATTATTATTACCTGCTGGCTGCTGTTTGCTTGTCATTCTCCGGAATCTCTAAAAGTAAAACGTCCTCCCCTGAAAGTAAGTTTTATCTCTTTTGTTGGCCATAGACCTGGCATCATTGCTCAAGAGAAAGGATTCTTCAAAGCGCAAGGGATAGACGTGGAACTGAGCTATGTAAACTACTTACAATTGCAACAAGCAGATTTCAGTGCAGGGAAGTATGATGGGATTGGATTAACCTTGGGAGATTTCATGATCTTGAGTGCCACAAATCCTGATATCCAAGCTGTGATGGTTGTGGATGAATCGACAGGTGCAGATGTGGTAGTCGCGCAATCGGACATTAAAACAATTCTTAACTTGAAAGGAAAAAAGCTTGGTGCAAATCTAGGCGGCTTTAGCGAAGTTTTCGTTACTGAGATGTTGAAAATCTCTAAGCTGACGAGCGATGATGTTAGGCTGGTTAAAGTTGATGGTTTAGACGTTCCCCAGCGCTTACAAAACAATGCTATCCAAGCAGGGCACACTTGGGAACCGCATCTTTCTGAATCATTAAAATTAGGAGCAAAAATTTTGTTTACAAGCAAACAAACCCCAGGCTTAATTTTGGATTTGATCGCGTTTCGGGGTGAGGCAATACGCGATCGCCCCGAAGATATTCGCGCCTTTGTGCGAGGCTGGTTTCAAGGCTTGTCATATTGGAAAGCAAATATTACGGAAGGAAACGCGATCGTGAGCAAAGCATTGAATATTCCCAGCAATACAAGACCTTTCGAGGGAATAGACCTCACTGGCTTTGCAGAAAATCAAAAGTTCTTTCAATCAGACAGTCCTCATTATATCTACAAAACCGCCAAGAAATATGCGGACTTTTTTCTTCGCGCTGGCAATGTGACGCGCCTTCCCAATAATCTAGAAACCTTGTTCAATTCTTCTTTCTTAACCCCCCCTCCTAGTCTGAAACCATGAAGCGCTCCTTTTTCAATAGCATTCGTACAAAGTTAATCGTGTCGTTTCTCGTCGTTGCTCTGATTCCATTGCTGCTGTTAGCATTTATCGACAAACATACAACTGAAAATGCCTTGACCGACAACGCACGACAAGCCCTATCTGCGGCGGCTAACGAAACCGCTTACAGAATAGATGGGTTTATTAATGGGAATCTCGATGCCGTGCGCGTAGAAGCGATTTTACCAGGTTTGGCCGCCTATCTGGGCCTACCTCCAGAACGGCGAAATGGTAGTCCCCAAGAGATGTTAGCGACTGAAACCTTAACCCGGCTCAGTCGCAAAGATATGCTTAATATTATCTCCTATGCCTTGCTCAACTTACAGGGACGGAATGTACTCGATACGAATACACCGGATGTTGGACGAGATGAATCCGGTCAAGATTACTTCCAAGAACTGCTCAAAACTCAACGACCTTTTGTTTCTAGTATGAGGCAATCGCCGACAATTCCCAACCTCGTTACGCTTTTTTTTAGCAGTCCTGTTCGCGATGCGAAGGGAAATATATTGGGTGTATTGCGGGTGACATACAATGCCACATCTGTCCAGCAGTTGGTGACTAGGGAAACTGAACACGCACGTGCGAAATCGTTAGCAGTTCTTTTAGATGAGCACTATATTCATCTGGCACATAGCACTAAACCTGAACTCCTTTTCAAATCGATTGTGCCTTTGTCACCCAATGTTGTAGCGAAACTGCAACGCGAAGGGCGTTTGCCTAAGAATCTAACGAAAGAACTTGCAATCAATTTGCCCGACCTCAAGCAAGCATTAGACACTAAACAGCCTTATCTAACCACACGATTGGCAGCTACGGGTAATAATGAGTTGAGCCTCTTAGCGATCGCCCACCTGAAACGTCAACGTTGGTCAGTCGTTTTCGCACAGCCGATTGCCGTTGCCCTAGCACCTGTAGAAAAACAAATACGCGATGCACTTTTTTTATTAGCAATCATCGCCGGAATTGTAACTATCATCGCTTTTGCGATCGCACAACTATTAACAAAGCCTCTGATTGACCTCACCCAAGCGGTTGCCCAGTTTACGGCGGGTAACTTAGACATCCGTGTGAAGATGCGATCGCAAGACGAAATCGGTCTGCTGGCACGATCCTTCAACAGCATGGCGAGGCAACTCAAAGAATCCTTTGAAACCCTCGAAGACAAAGTTAAAGAACGAACAGCAGAACTCGCTAATGCTAATCAAGAAATCATTGCCCTCAACGACAAACTTAAAGTAGACAACCTCCGCTTAGGTGCAGAATTGAATGTGGCGCGTCAGATCCAGCAAATGATTTTGCCCAACCCTGAGGAACTGGAAATTGACGGACTAGATATCGCCGGATACATGGAACCCGCCGATGAAGTAGGAGGTGACTACTACGACGTGCTACAGATCGATGGTATTGTCACACTGGCTATCGGTGATGTCACCGGACACGGCCTGGAAAGTGGCATTCTGATGCTGATGGCGCAAACCTCAGTTCGCACTCTGCAAGAGATTCGTGAACTCGACCCCGTTCGATTCCTGGATGTACTCAACCGTACCCTCTACAAAAACGTGCAGCGCATGAATTCTGAAAAAAGTCTGACGCTGGCGATTTTGAGCTACTCCGAAGGACTGATCAGCATCAGCGGTCAGCATGAAGAAACCCTAGTGGTGCGAAAAAATGGAGAGGTTGAGCGCATCGACACGATGGATTTAGGCTTGCCGATCGCTTTAGATGATGATATCGCACGCTTCATCAGTCACATTTCAATTGAGCTAGAACCTGGAGATGGCGTGGTGCTATATACAGATGGCATTCCAGAAGCCTATAACATCGGTAAAAAGCAGTATGGACTTAAGCAACTCTGTGAAGTGATCGGTCAAAATTGGCACAAGTCTGCCGCAGAAGTTAAGGATGCGGTGATTCTAGATGTACGGCAACATATCGGTAAGCAGAAAGTGTTTGATGATATTACGTTGCTAGTCTTTAAGCGGCAGGCGGACGTTACTGAAAAGGGAAATTTAGTTAATAATATCAGTTCTCCAAAAGTATGCTACAATCAAGTTGAAAGTTTGAGGAATACTTTATGAAAGTAAACTACCAAGAAAGAATTGATTTAACAGCAGACGAGTTAAAAAAAATTCTGGCGCAGGAGCGAACTCTAGCTAATCGACAAAAAATTCAGGCACTTTATTGGTTAAAAGCTGGAGCGAGTCAAAGCCTTACAGATGTAGCTGAACGTTTAGGTGTACATAGAATTACTGTACATAGATGGTTAAAACAATATATGGCGGGCGGTCTGCCAGAACTGTTAAAAATACGGCAACCCACTGGTAGACCCCGAGTAATTCCCTCAGCGGTAATAGCCGGAATTTCACAAAAATTAAGTGAAGAATCCTGTGAATTTAAGACTTATAAAGAAATCGGTCAATGGGTAGAAGATAACTATCACGTATCAGTTAAATATCAAACATTACACAAGCAATTACACTATCGCATGAAAGCCAAATTAAAGGTATCGAAGCCTGTAAATAACGAAAAAGCTCAGGATGCCGACATCGAGTTGAAAATAAAAAAAGCTCAAGAAAATTCCTCAAATTAGCTTGATGGTTAGAGTCTACTACCGCAAATCCAGCAAAACAATAAACTCAAATATTGGTTTCAAGATGAAACGAGAATAAAGTTGTTTAAAAGCAATTGAAAAAAACAAGATTACAGCTTTTGGAGTCAAACCAATAGGTAAAGTGAAATGGAGTTTTCTCATGTTATTATTTATATGGACAGTTCCCCCACAAAGCTGATAAATACTATACAACAACAAATATCTAAGTCAAGACCTCAAACTTGCTGATTTAGGTGCATTGCTAGGCCTGAGTAAATTTTAATTTAGTCATCTGTTCAAAGAGGCGATCGGCAGGGTTCCTGATAAATATCTGCTGCAACAGCGGATATTGATAGGGCAAAGCAGTTGTTAAAACAAAAAGAGCGATCGATTATGGAAATTGCCTGATTGGTGGGACTTTAATAGCCACAGCTATTTGAGCAAACAGTTTCGGCACCATCTGGGTATGACTTCTGCAGCTTATAGAATCTCATTGTTAGCTGGCGGGTTTAAACTACCAACTGATAATAAGCGGCAATCCAGGTCGAAAATCTACCTGTTGTCCCTGCACTTCTCCATCAAAACCAAGCTCCACAAAATACTCGGTTCCTATCCGTAACTTTACCTGATTTGTCTCCAGCACTGCTTGAAGTTCAGGTGACGGATTATTGGCAGCAGGACTGACTAATTCTACACGAGTAATTTCGCGTAAACCAACACCATGCTCCAAAGGCTGTGACTTCTGGGCAGAGTATTGATCGGGACGTTGACTAAAGGAAATTTGGAATAGCATCGGCTCACTCAACACATCACTATTTGTTGCCACCCTTATACTCATCGTTTCAGATAAATAAGGTGGACGATATGCCCAACTAGAAAATGCAACTGTGTCCTCAGAACCTTTGGCTGGACGCAAACAGATGCCAAATGGACACGCACCATTATTCCGATTAGTCGATCGCTCCCAAAGACGAGTCTGATGAATTGGCTCAGACTGCGCCTCTTCTGGATCGTGAATCCATAACAATTCCAACATTGCGTTATCGAAAAAGAAACAGCGATTGGCTGTACCTTGTCCGCGATGAATGCGAGATGCACCCTCAACTAAACCGAAGGATGATAAACGATTAGCTTCCGAAGCACCAATATCAGTAAGAATGAAAAGATGGTCGAATTCAAATGTCATAGCATTGTTCAGAGAATTGATCGATCGCTCAAATAATTTTAATCCTCTGTGATTGCTTGTTTTCCGATCGCCACGCTTATAATGCACAGCGTACTGTACCAAAATCCCAAACCTCTACTCAGTCAATCTTTCCCAATCTAAAATCTAAAATCGCGCAATCGATAGTCCCAAACCTCTACTGAGTCAATCTTTCCCAATCTAAAATCTAAAATCTAAAATCTAAAATCTAAAATCGCGCAATCGATCGCCCAAAATTCCCAAGCTTCAAGTTACAACCAGATTGAGGAACCATCCGCCCGCATCCAGCAGTCTCAACATCCAGTTACCGACAATTCTGTTAGAGTCAGGTCATCCTCCGGTGCATCTTGTAGAGACGCGATTCGCAGCCTCTGCCCCGAAAGCAGTAAAATCTCATCACATTGTCACCTGCCACCCGATCGGCAGTAACTTAAAAATTAAGGTAGTTTGAAAATAATCGCCCAAAGTTGAAAGAAGCCTTGACATCTGACCTACACTCTCTAACTTAGACCCTCTAGCTGCGCTGCCATCCATATTTAAAAGATGCCATGTCAACCTTAGTCATCGTCGAATCTCCCACAAAAGCCCGTACCATCCGCAACTTCCTGCCCTCCACCTACCGTGTAGAGGCATCGATGGGCCATGTCCGCGACCTACCATCCTCCGCCGAAGAAATACCAGAAGCCGTTAAAGGAGAAAAATGGGCGCAACTCGGCGTAAACGTGGAGGCAGACTTTGAACCCCTCTACGTCATCCCGAAAGATAAAAAGAAAATTGTTAAAGAACTCAAAGACGCCCTCAAAGACGCCACAGAACTGATTCTAGCCACTGACGAAGACCGGGAAGGCGAAAGCATTTCCTGGCATTTGCTGCAAATCCTCAAACCCAAAGTGCCCATCAAGCGGATGGTGTTTCACGAAATCACCCGCGAAGCTATCCGCGACGCCTTAACTCACTGCCGCGATATCGACAATCGAGTTGTACAAGCCCAAGAAACTCGCCGAATTCTCGATCGACTCGTCGGTTACACACTCTCTCCGCTGCTGTGGAAAAAAATCGCTTGGGGTTTGTCCGCCGGTAGAGTACAGTCAGTCGCTGTACGCCTGTTGGTGCGCCGGGAACGGGAACGCCGCGCCTTCCGCCAAGGTAGCTACTGGGATTTAAAAGCCCTTTTGGAAAAGGGCAAAATTTCCTTTGATGCCAAACTCGTGACAGTCGGCAAGGTGAAAGTTGCAAACGGCAGCGATTTTGATGAAAATACCGGGCAAATTATCGCAGGCCGCCGCGTACTTTTGCTGAACGAAGAACAGGCGCGGGCTTTACTTTCACGCATTCAAAACAAACCCTGGACTGTCACAAATCTCGAAGAACGGCCAGTCACCCGCAAACCCTCGCCGCCGTTTACGACCTCGACTTTGCAGCAGGAAGCTAACCGCAAGCTGCGGCTGGGTGCGCGGGAAACCATGCGCATTGCCCAAAGTCTCTACGAACGCGGTTTTATCACCTATATGCGGACGGATTCGGTGCATTTGTCCGAACAGGCGATCGCAGCGGCGCGCAGTTGCGTGCAAGAACTTTACGGCAGCGAATACCTCAGCCCCCAACCGCGCAAATACACCACGAAAAGCAAAGGCGCCCAGGAAGCCCACGAAGCTATCCGTCCCGCAGGCAGCACTTTTCGGACTCCGCAGCAAACCGGATTGGATGGCATTGATTTCCGCCTCTACGATTTGATTTGGAAGCGGACTGTGGCTTCTCAAATGGCCGATTCCCGCCAAACTCACGTCACTGTATTAACTCAGGTAGAAGATGCCGGTTTCCGTTCCAGCGGCAAACGCATTGATTTTCCAGGCTTTTTGCGGGCCTACGTGGAAGGTTCCGACGATCCGAATGCGGCGTTGGAAGACCAAGAGGTGATTTTGCCGGCGCTGAAGGTGGGGGATAAACCTAATTGTAAGGATTTAGAGGCAGTTGGACACGAAACTCAACCTCCCGCCCGCTATACGGAAGCTTCTCTGGTCAAAATGCTCGAAAGCGAAGGTGTGGGCCGTCCGAGTACCTACGCGAGTATTATCGGTACAATTGTCGATCGGGGATATGCGAAATTAATAGCTAATGCCCTAATTCCGACATTCACCGCTTTCGCCGTCACGACTTTATTGGAAACACATTTTCCCGATTTAGTAGACACCGGTTTTACTTCCAGAATGGAACAAACCCTCGATGAAATTGCCACCGGCGAGGCGAAATGGCTGCCGTATTTGCAAAAGTTTTATACAGGGGAAACCGGACTCGCAACCCAAGTAAAAGAACAGGAAAGCCAGATTGATGCCAAAGTTGCCCGAACTGTGGTATTGGAGAATATTACTGCTAAAGTGTGCATCGGCAAATTCGGCGCATACCTGGAATCTGAAAGCGAAGAAGGTCTGGTAAAAGCATCGATTCCCCAAGATTTGACGCCGGCAGATTTAGACCCGGAACAAGTGGAGTTTCTGTTAAAGCAAAAAACCGAAGGCCCGGAAAAATTGGGTCTTCACCCGGAAACTGGGGAACCGATTTATGTGCTAATTGGCAGTTATGGGCCATACGTTCAGTTAGGGGAAGTTTCGGAAACCAACAAGAAACCGAAGCGGGCTTCTTTACCGAAGGGGACGGATAAGGATAGCGTGACGCTGGATATGGCGGTGAGTTTGTTGACTTTACCCCGCTTGTTGGGCACTCACCCGGAGACGGGGGCGAAGGTGCAAGCTAATTTGGGGATGTACGGGCCTTATGTGGTGCACGACCAGGGTAAGGTGGGGAAAGATTATCGATCGATCAAACCCCCGGATGATGTTTTGACGATCGAGCTCGATCGGGCATTGGAAATGTTAGCGCAACCGAAAGCCGTTCGGGGCAGCAGCAAAACAGCCACACCTTTGAAAGAATTGGGCGCGCATCCAGAATCGGGAGAACCGCTTAATGTTTACGATGGCCGCTATGGCCCTTACGTGAAACACGGCGATATCAATGCTTCTTTGTCGAAGGATGAATCTGTGGAGAATTTCACCTTACAAAGAGCACTGGAATTGTTAGCAACCAAGGAAGCAGCGGGAGGCGGTAAATCTAGCAGCAAGTCGAAGAAGTCTACTAAGACTGCGGCGAAGTCCGAGACTGCAACTGAGAAGACTGCGGCGAAGAAAACCACTGCTAAAAAGACGACGACTGGGGCGAAAAAAACGACTACTAAGAAGGCGGCGACTGCGACAACAGCCAAGAAAACAACTAAGTCAAGTTAGCAGGATTTACCCACTGTACGGTCAGAAACCGCGTTTTTTGCAATAATTTGTTTGAGCAGACAGATTAGGTAAAAAACCCGGTTTCTGCGATCGCCGTGCGTAAGTAGGTCGGCTCTTTCTAAAGTAATCCTTTCGTTCTCATGATATAATCAAGACTATCCATGTAGTAATTGGAGTAATTGAATCACCATGATAGCTGAACTTATGGTACAACCTTCCTACTGGATCGATCGTGAGATTTCGATTCAGAAAGTCAGAAATCTTTACTTATTCAAATTTACGGAAAACCTGCAAACTAGATTAGAAGAACTAGCCGACAGAAAAAAGGCTAATCTTTTAACTTCAGAAGAGGTTGTAGAATTAGCAAGCTTACTAGAACTAGATCGGATTTTTACCTTAATTAACGCTAAAGTTATAGCAGCCTCATGTCCGTAAACCGCGTTACTAGAAATTTAGTAAGAAGTAGAGCTAATTTTCTTTGTGAATATTGCCATTCAGCGGAAGAAAGTAGCTCTACTCTATTTACGATAGATCATATTTTACCTCGATCGATTGGTGGTAGCGATGAGCTTGAAAACTTAGCTTTAGCTTGTCATCGCTGTAATAATAATCGCTATAATTTTGTCACGGGTACTGACCCAGAAACAGAACAAGAAGTAACTTTGTTTAACCCCCGTCAACAGCAATGGTCTGAGCATTTTAACTGGTCTGCGGATGGTTTAGAAATAATGGGTATTACTCCAACAGGTAGGGGAACCTGCGATCGATTAGACCTTAACGATCTATATCATAATGAAGGAGCGATTATCAGAGCTCGTCGTTTATGGATTAGGGCAGGGTGGCATCCTCCCTCTGGCGATCCTCGCCAAAATTCATAATATTGATAAGAACATTTGATTTTAATCATATGCAAGACGTTCGCCTTGAGAAAAATATTGAAGATCTCAAATCAGTTATCTGTTCGTGGGCGCAACAAAAAGAATTATGGCACGATTGCACATTTAAGTCATGGAATGAACATTTTGATGATGAACCACCAGAAAATCCATGCGTTTTAGTTCTCTGTGCTTCTGGGCAACTTGGCGAAATTCTATATGGTTATTATGGTAATGAACTACGCGATGAATTTGACGAACTAACTAAGAATACTGGGTTCTACTTTGAAAATTATGGAGGTGGAGTATTTACATTTTGGGTTATTGATGATGAAGAGTTAGAAGAAGCATATCATAAATACTTTGAATGGCGATGGATTTGCGATTTAGTACAACCAGATTTTTCGGATCTGTATGAAGAGGTTTATGAACGGTTTCATAAATCTCCTGATGATTTATACCACCTCGATCCCAGAAAGTTTGAGGTTTTACTTGATGGGATATTTCGTAATAACGGGTATCACACTCAACTTGGTTCTGGTCGATCTGACGGTGGTGTAGATATTCGCCTGTATTCTAACGATGTGATTGGTGAAGTTGTGACTCTAGTGCAAGCTAAGAGATACGCCACATCCAATCCAATCGATCTTCAAGCAGTACAAGCTTTAAGTGCTGTTGTTGAAGACCAACGAGCAAATCAAGGACTTTTTGTAACAACTTCACGATACTTGCCTTGTGCTCAACGCTTCGCCGCTAGACAAAAGACACGCATAAAATTAGCCACTTCAGATGAGGTGAGTCGCTGGTCTTTTTACGCCGCCGAGCGTATTATTCGTGATAAATCTAGTCTAGTAAAACCTGACCACTTGAAATATTTACTCAATTTAAATGGTTTAACAGATACGCTGGAAGGTAAGATTTTTCATTTTACTGAATACTTTGGGGGCATTTTTAACTATTTTGCGATTGTTCTTCGAGATTCAAAAGGAGCTGCTTTACTCATGAAACTCCCAACGACTAAGGTCAGTATAGTTGGTGATTCTTTTCGAGGATACGAGATCCCAGATACAGGGATTGCTGCTCTTTCCTATTTAAATGCAGAAAAGGTGTTCAGAGCAAAAAAGAAGTACAAAGATGATGGTGAACTTTATCTTTGGGGAAATCTAAATCGTTATTCTCTTTGGGGTGGCATACCTCAGTATTACGATTGGCATGATTAATTAATTACTTCTGAATCAGACAATACTGAGACTGGTTTAGCGGTTAGTAATAGAAAAATTTCCCGACGAGTTTCTACTAGAATCTCACTTACGCTGCGGTGGCGTTGCTGCGCTAGTAATTATGCTTGGTGATAGACTTCATCTGGCAAATTTAGGGTGATTTGGGCAGTCATAGGTGGAAGGCTATGAAACTAATATTTATATTATGCCATATTTTTCTTTGAGTATTAGACATCTGCCAAAAAGAAATAAAGAAGGATCTCGCTTGCTAAAAATACGGCGACAGCGACAAAGAAGAAAACCAAGTGAAATTAGTTTTGTTTTCACTCATCAAGAAACTCGGTTTCTTAAAGAAACCGAGTTTCTTGATATGTAAAACACTAGACAACAGGGCAAAAATAGATTTGTACTTCCGTCCTTAAAATTCTCTTCTCTTCTCTTCCTTTGTGTCATAAACGTCTGTGCGGTTCGCCCACCCCTATTTTTTTTGAGACATATCCACTCAAACTCTTCTCAAGCCTACCTTTTCAACTTGCTTTTCACCAGTCAGCAAAATCATCCTATTTACTTATTGACAATTGCTGCTCTCTGTTAAGTTGTCATGGAACGAACATATAAGGTTAAAAAATGTATCATAAGCAACAGAAAGTACCCAATCTTTTATGTAGCGCCCTACAATAGACAAAAGAAACAAGATTAAGAGGCGCGATCGCTATGGGTATCAATGAAAACTTAGACTGGGAAGAAGCATTTGAGTACCGAGCGGGCTTGACAGTCGAGTTGAAGTCCCAGCCAGGGGTTTTGCATACGATCGCTTACTATGAAGTAATGATGGTACCGCCCATCTGGTTAGAAAATGACCCGCGTCCCCGCTATCCTCACGAACTCCAAGTCGTTTCGCAGCAACCTACTGTTAGTTGCCGGATTTCGGAGTGCCCTGTTTTAGTCGCGTCCTAAGTTTTTTCAGCGGGAAATATCGGCGATGGCATCTAGCAAGCAATCAAACCGATGCAGTGATTTTCGGATTGAGATTGCTGTAGTTTACTTTGTGGCGATCGGCTAAGTAGTCGTAGGGTGCGCCGCCATGAACAACCCCTAACTTGAATATCGACAATCTCACAGATCCGCACCTGTGCCATCGAGAGCATATGTAAACAAACCCAACACTTATTTTCTAGCCAAACTTTGTAAAAATGGTATTATTTTAGGGTTTCGGTAATTCTTTTCCCTATCAATAACCGGACGTTGGTCTAAAATCTCCTCAGCGACCAGAAAGGTGATATGGGCGATCGACTTTCACGAAAAAACTGCGGTAATCCAAAAGTATATTGGTACAAATCGTAGAAATCCATCTTGATATTAATGAGAGTTGTTTGAGGTTTTTCCTAGGGTGACTAATTCGGTTTATTAACACAAAAGTGACAACTTTAACAATCAACAGTCCGGACAGTTTTTTGGGGTGAGTGGCGAGGAAAGCTATCCAAGGCTTAAAGTACAGTCATACATAAA